>JANNFW010000079.1:0-12064 GCA_031380235.1 Rhodoferax sp.
AAGGGATTCCATGAATCTGAAATTGACATCCATTTGCGCGGCAGCAATGGTCGCGTTGGCGGCAGCACCCGGCGTTCAAGCCAAGCCATTCAAATGGTCCAGCGCCAGCGACATTCCCACGATGGACATCCACTCGCAGAACAACGCTCTGGGCAACGGTGTTCATGCTTCTATTTTCGATGCACTGGTTTACTACGACAGCGTCACCTTCAAGCCGATGCCGCAGTTGGCGACAAGCTGGCGCGACATATCGCCCACGCAAGTTCGCTTCAACCTGCGCACGGGTGTGAAGTTCAGCGACGGCTCGGTGATGACGGCAGACGACGTGGTTTATTCACTGAACCGTGCGATGGCGAAAACCTCGAACTTCCAGGTCTACACGCAAGGTATCGATAAGGTCGTGAAGGTCGATGCCAACACCATTGACCTGATGATGAAAGGCCCCAACCCGGTGCTTCTGAGTCAGTTGACCGAGCTGCGCATCATGAGCAAGGCCTGGGCGGAGAAAAACAACTCCGTCGAGCCCAAAGACATTCGCGCCAAAGACGAAACCTTCGCGCACCGCAATGCGATGGGCACTGGCCAGTTCACCGTCAAGGAATGGCTGCCTGACCAAAAACTGGTTCTGGTCAAAAATCCCAACCACTGGAACACGGCCAACCCATCAAATGTGACCGAGATCATCTACACGCCGATAAAGTCTGAAGCCACCCGGATCGCAGCGCTGCTTTCGGGGGAGGTTGATCTCGTATTAGACCCGAGCCCGCAAGACCTGGGCCGCCTGCGCAGTACCAGCGCACTCAAAGTGATTGATGGCGTTGAAAACCGCACCATTTTCTTCGGCATGGACCAGTTCCGCGACGAGCTGCCTGGCTCCAATGTCAAAGGCAAAAACCCGCTGAAAGACCTCAAAGTGCGCATGGCGCTTTACCAGGCGATTGACATTGCCAGTATCAACAAAGTAACGATGCGCGGCTTGAGCCAGCCCACTGGCGCTTTGGTTGCACCGCAAGTCAATGGATGGACCGAGAAAGTCCACCAGCGCCATGCCTATGACCCAGAAGCCTCGAAAAAGCTTCTGACAGAAGCGGGCTACCCGCAAGGTTTTGAAGTCGATTTCGCCTGCCCGAACAACCGCTACATCAACGACGAAGAGATCTGCCAGGCCGTGACCGCGATGTGGGCCAAGGTGGGCATCAAGGCCAAGCTGCGCACTCTGCCGCTGGTGACTTACTTCCCGATGATCCAGCGCTACGAGGCCAGCATCTACATGCTGGGCTGGGGCGTTCCGACCTTTGATGCGCTGTACAGCCTGCAGTCCCTCACGCGCAGCGTGGGCACCGGCGGCGACGGCAACTACAACGTAGGCCGCTATGCTAATCAAAGGATGGACTACATCGTGGATCGCGTCAAATCAGAGACCGACCTAGCCGTGCGCACCCGTTTTTTGACCGAGGCCTTGCAGCTTCAAAATGATACGGTGTCCCATATTCCGCTGCACAACCAGATCATTCCCTGGGCGCTGAAGAAAAATGTGGACGTGACCCACCGCGCCGACAACCGGCTCGATTGGCGCCTGATCAAGGTGAATTGAGCGCAGCGTCTTGCGCGTGCAGACTGAAAAGGGCCTCGAGAGGCCCTTTTTCTCAGGCTTTTTTGACCGTCTTATGGCGCATAACGGCAAAAGCATGTAAACGTAATAATTTGTGAAATCGTGCAATTTCGTGGCTGGCGGTGGCATCATCGCAGCCCTGCCACTGTGACCCCAATTTTGGGGCTGGTGCCGACGCAAACGAACGATCATCATTGCCGCATGTACTGCTCGTCGTGCTCTCAAAAGTGCGAAAGCGCGAATAGGAACTTGCCCCATGTCGAACTCGCCTTCAACCCGTCTGCCCGAATCGTTTCCCCGTCCGTTCGGGGCTGCTTTTGACCCCGCGCGCAGCGCACAGCCAGCTGTTGACCAGCAGCAGCTCCAACCATTGGCCAAAGTTAAAACCACACCGGCTGGATTGATCTCTCTGTTGGCGAAATCCCTGGGCGCGAGCCGACCCGACTGGCGCGATCACCGCCGCACCCATGCCGCCTACCCCAGCTCGCGGGTGACCTACGTCGAAACAAAGATGACTGAAGTGCAGGCCCGTGAGTTTGAATAGACCCAGAAAATAGACCCAAAAATCGAGGTTACCGCCTTCACCTCCAGTTACTCCATAAATAATAGCAAGCTGTCTATATTATTCGAGAGCTAGAGCCTCAAATGTTTACATATTTGGTCTGAAGGGACGATTTTCATTAAAAATTAACTCTTAGGTTAATTTTTAACTGCAAACGCCCCAGACCCGTCAAACGATGCGACTCTTCTTGCCAACCCAGTAACGGTCGCGCAGCGGCTTTTTGTACAGCTTGCCGGTTGGCAGCCTTGGCAACGCAGCATCAAAATCAATCGTTCTGGGGCATTTCAACTTGGCCAGATGGGCTTGGCAATAGGCGATCAGCTCCGCCTCCAACGCAGGGCTTGCCTGCTCGCCGGGTATCAGTTGAACTACCGCCTTCACCTCTTCGCCCAGGTCTTCATTGGGCACACCAAACACGGCCGCATCGGCTACTTTCGGGTGCACGATCAGCAGGTTTTCGCACTCCTGCGGGTAGACGTTCACCCCACCGCTGATGATCATGAAGGTGGAGCGATCCGTCAGGTGCAAAAAGCCATCGTCATCCACATAGCCGACATCGCCCACCGTGCTCATCATGCCGTCGCTGGAGCGCGTGAGCGCGGTGCGCTCGGGGTCGTTGAAGTAGACGAAAGGCGAAGCGGTCTTGAACCAGATCTCGCCAGGCGTTCCCTTGGGCGCAGGCTGCATCTGCTCGTCCAGAATATGCAAGTCGCCCATCATCACCTTACCCACCGTGCCGCGGTGCGCCAGCCATTCGGCGCTGTTGCAGGCGGTAAAGCCCATCGCCTCGGTAGCGCCGTAGTACTCGTGAATGATCGGCCCCCACCAGTCGATCATCTGCTCTTTGATCTGCACCGGGCAAGGCGCGGCAGCGTGCACGGCAATTTCCAATGAAGACAGGTCATACTTCGTTCGCGCATCCAACGGCAACTTCAGCATTCGGTTGAACATGGTCGGCACCAGTTGCGAGTGCGTGACGCGGTATTTTTCAACCAGTGCCAGATACGCTTCGGGTTCGAAGTGCTCCATGATGATGACCGTGCCACCGTTGCGAATCGCCAGCGCCACCGCCGCCTGAGGGGCCGAGTGGTACAGCGGCGCAGGCGACAGATACGTCATCCCCGAGCGGTACTGCCAAAGCTTGTTGAGAAAGGAAAAAACTGGCAGCTCGGCCGTGGGAGGCTCCTCAGGTAAAGGTCGCAGCACGCCTTTGGGGCGGCCCGTCGTGCCGGACGAGTACAGCATCGAGGTGCCCAGGCATTCGTCGACCACTGGAGAATCTGGATAGGCTTGAATCGAGCGTGCGTAGTCCGCAAATAAGCCGTCGGTGCGATGGTCAGCGGATGAATCATCCACCACCAAACACAGCCGCACATCCGGGCACAGCTTGAGGGCATGCGTCGCAACCTCCAACTTGGCGCGCGAGGTAATCAGCACGCGGCTTTCGCTGTTGGTCAGGATGTAGGCAACTTCTTCAGCCGTCAAAAACGAATTGATGCAGGTGTAGTAAAGGCCCGAGCGATGCCCCGCCGCGCAGCATTCCAGGTAGCGGTTGTTGTTCTCCATGAAGATCGCGTAGTGATCCAGCCGCTGCAAGCCGTTCGCCCGCAGTAGATGCGCCACGCGGTTGCTGCGCTTGTCCAGCTCGCCGTAGCTCACGGTCTCGCCCGTGCTGGCCATGATGAAGGCGGGGTGGGTGGGGTCTGCTTTGGCCTTGAGCGCTGGGTACATCTTGCTGTCTCCTTTATTCAATGCATTTTGACGCGGACTTCTGAAAATGGATAGCGTACGAACCCCTTTGTGCAGTCACCGTGTGACAAAATTAGGCCATAGAGGAGCATCCCCATGGACATGAATTTTTCAACTACCGAGCTGGCCTTTCGCGACGAGGTACGCACCTGGCTCGCCGCCAATTTACCCAACGACCTGCGCACCAAGGTCACGCAATACCAAGAGTTCACGCGCGCAGACCTGATCCGCTGGCACAAGATTTTGGCCGTCAAGGGCTGGGCCGTACCCCATTGGCCTGTGGAGTGGGGCGGCACAGGCTGGGACAACACCCAGCGCTATATTTTTGATGAAGAGTTCGGCCTGGCGGGTGCACCGGGCGTGGCCCCATTTGGCCCGCTGATGTGCGCGGCGGTGCTGATGCGCTTTGGCACGCCCGAGCAAAAACAGCGCTTTCTACCGCGTATTCGCGAGGGCGATGACTTCTGGGTTCAAGGCTACTCAGAGCCAGGCTCGGGCTCGGATCTCGCGTCGCTGAAAACCCGCGCGGATCGCCGAGGCGACCATTACGTGGTGAACGGGCAAAAAATCTGGACCACTTTGGGTCACTTTGGCGACTGGATTTTTTGTCTGGTGCGCACCGATTCCACATCCGAAAAGCGCCAGGAAGGCATCAGCTTTTTGCTGATCGACATGAAATCCCCCGGTATCACGGTACGTCCGCTGATCCTGATGGACGGCAGCCACGAGGTGAACGAGATCTTTTTTGAAAACGTCAAAGTGCCGATTGAAAACCTTGTGTTTGAAGAAAACAAAGGCTGGACGGTGGCCAAGTACCTGCTCGGCCACGAGCGCATGGGCAGCGCACGCACGGGCGGGCTGCGCCGCGAGATGGCCGCGTTGCAAGCGCTAGCCGAGCGCGAGTCAACCGACGGCCATTCGCTGATGCAAGACACCCGTTTCCGCGATCGCATCTCCCGTGCCGAGATTGACCTGGAGGCACTGGAGCTGACCGCGCGGCGCTTTCTGGACAAGATGCGAATCACCGGCCAGCCACCGGGTGCCGATGTGTCCATGCTCAAAATCAAGGGCACTGAAGTGCAGCAGCGCATCACCGAGCTGATGATGCAGGCGGTTGGGCCGAATGCCCAGCCGTTTGCAGCGGTTGATGAGGGGGCTGTGGATGCCTATGACTCCCGCCTATCGCCGCGCTACTACAACTACCGCAAAGCCAGCATTTATGCGGGCTCCAACGAGATTCAGCGCAACATCATCGCCAAGATGACACTCGGTTTATAAGCCCGACAACAGAGACAAACAAGATGGATTTCGAATTCAACGAAGAGCAACAGTTACTGTCCGACTCGGTACGCAAGTACCTGACCGCCAGCTACGATTTTGAGGCGCGCAAAAAGCTCATCGCGTCAGCTTCAGGCTACAGCCAAAGCGCTTGGACGATGTTTGCCGAGATGGGCTTGACCGCGATTCCATTCAGCACTGATGCGGGTGGCTTCGGCGGCGGCGCGGTGGACATGATGGCGGCGATGGAGGCGTTTGGAGAGTCGTTGGTCGTGGAGCCGCTGCTGGATCACGTCGCCCTGGCCTCCCGCCTGATTGCGCGCACGGGTAACTCAGCGCAACGAGACAGTGCCCTGCCCTCGCTCCTGGATGGCAGTCGCAAAGCGACCTTCGCATACCTGGAGCGCGGGCGACGCTATGCCCTGGATGCAAGTACGACGACAGCAGTTAAATCTGCCAGCGGCTGGATTCTGAACGGTGAGAAGATCGTAGTGACAGGTGCATCGCTTGCGGATGTATTGCTCGTCTCAGCCAAGACTCCCAGCGGCACCAGCCTTTTTATGGTGGATCGAAAAGCGCCGGGTGTCAGCCTCAAAAGCTACCGCACCGTCGATGGCCTGCGTGCGGGCGATATCGTGTTTGCCAATGTCGCACTGAGCGCCGATGCGCTGCTAGGTTCCGAGGGTCAAGCCGTACCGGCCATCGAAGAAGCGATCGACTTCGCCACCGCCCTGCTCTGCTCAGAGGCTGTCGGTGCCATGAAGTACGCCTGCGATGCCACACTGGAATACCTCAAAACGCGAAAGCAGTTTGGCGCACCGATTGGCGCTTTTCAGGCCTTGCAGCATCGTATGGTGGACATGTTCATGGCCAGCGAACAGAGCCGCTCGATGGCGATGATGGTGGCGTGCAAGGTGGATGCCGCCGCCAGTGCCGACGACGCGGCTGCCATTGCGGCGCGCAAAAAGGCCGTCTCCAGCGCCAAAGTCTTCATCGCCGACGCCGCCCGCTTGGTTAGCCAAGAGTCAGTGCAACTGCATGGCGGCATGGGCATGACCGAGGAGATGAAAATCTCCCACACCTTTCGCCGCTTGACCGTGCTGGCCCAGCGCTTTGGCGATGCCGACCATCACCTGGCGCGTTACGCGATAAGTGCCCCATGACAAACACCGCCCAATACGATCTCTACGCCATTGGCAACGCCTTGGTGGACTCTGAATACGAAGTCACCGAAGCAGAGCTGCTGGCGATGAAAGTCGAGAAGCGCCACATGACACTGATTGATGCCGCCCGGCGTGCAGAGTTGCTCACGCAGGTGCAAGGCGTGCACTCACGCAAAAGCGGCGGTGGCTCGGCGGGCAACACCGTGGTGGCGCTGGCGCAATTGGGTGGGCGCGGGTTTTACTCATGCTGCGTTTCCAACGACGAGCTGGGGGCCTTTTACGCGGACGATCTGCGCGGCAATGGTGTCGATAGCAACCTGACTTCAGCAACCTTATCGCAGGCAAAGAGCGCAAGCCCAACCGGCCAATGTATGGTGATGGTTACCCCCGATGCCGAGCGCAGCATGAGCACCTACCTGGGTGCCACAGCCGACCTCGATGCCACCGCACTGAACGCCAAAGCCATCGCCGCGTCGAAGATTTATTACATGGAAGGCTACCTGGCCGCGCAGAAGAACGGGCTGGCCGCTGCACTGCAGGGCCGCGAAATCGCAAAAGCAGCAGGCGTCAAACTCGCCACCACGCTAAGCGACATGAGCATGATCAACTTCTGCCGACCCGGCTTAGAGGCGATGTTGGGTCACGGCGAAAACGGGGGTGTTGACTACCTGTTCGCCAACGAGGAAGAAGCGCAAACCTGGTGCAGCACGAAAGACATGCAAGCCATCATGGCGCAACTAGGCCAGCGCGCCCGCGTGGTCTGCCTGACCCGCAGCGCCAAGGGCTGTATCGTTCTGGAAGGCGGCACACAAACCCCGGTGCCGGCTGCGAACGTCAAAGCCATCGACACCAATGGTGCAGGCGACATGTTTGCCGGCGCATTTTTGTACGCCGTCACCCAAGGCCACAGCCACGCACAGGCCGCCTGGCTGGCAAACCAGACGGCCGGGCAGGTGGTCAGCCAGTATGGCAATCGGCTGACGCTGGAGGCGATGGGGCGGATCAAGGCACGCTTCGCCCAGCACGTCAAAACTTAAACCCGCTCTTCCTTAAACTGGCTCTCAATTCGGCCTGCTGGCCCCAATTCTGGGGGCAGGCAAAGCGCACCCGGCCCTTGCTTCAGCAATCGCTTGCCGCTACCCTCGGGGGCTGATGACGATACCTTCACCCTCGCCCGCCCGGCTGCCCACGCGAGCAGACAGCGCGGTGCTGCCCATCAACGTGGCGATTCTGGAAGACGAGGCGCATGTGCGCAAGATGTTCGAGTCCGCCGTGCAGTCCGACCCTGGCCTGCTGCTCGCCTTCAGCGCGCAGACCGTGCAGGAGGCCAAATCTCTCGCACTGAGCAATTCCGCCCAGGTGTACTTGGTTGATCTGGGTCTACCCGATGCCGATGGCCGCGAATTCATCCGCTGGATTGCCGCCAACCAACCCGGTGCCCAGTGCATGGTGGTCACCGTGTTTGGCGACGATGAGCACATCGTCAGCAGCTTTGCGGCAGGTGCCGTGGGTTATTTGCTCAAAGACGCGCCCGCCAGCGAAATCGCTCAGCACATTGCCGAACTGGTGGCCGGTGGCTCGCCCATCAGCCCCAGTGTGGCGCGGCGCCTGTTGCAGCATTTTGTGCCCAATTACAAGCCACCGCGCGAATCCGGACCTGCGCCCCTGGCCGCTGCGGACAGCGCGTCAGTACCCGTGATCAATCCGTTGAGCGAGCGAGAGCATGAGGTGCTGCGCTTGATCGAAAAGGGCCTGACGTACGACGAAATCGCAAAAGTACTGGGCATCACGTGGCACACCGTCACCGGCTATCTGCGCCGCGTCTACCGCAAGCTGGAAGTGAACTCTCGCGGCGAAGCGGTGTTTGAAGCGCGGCACCGGGGTTTGCTGTAATTTCGAATTGCACTCAATTCAATATACCCAAAATGGGATTATTGGATTTGAAAATTGATCGTTTTTTACCAAATTCCGATAAAATACAAGTTCTAACCCTCGTATTTATTATATAGTTTGCTATATTTTTATAATAATTCTATCGGCAACTGGCTGCTTGGAAGTTTGCTGATTCTGGTGTTTACGTCAACATTGGCGCTCTCGCAGGCGTTGGCGCAGGATGCGCCCATCGTCATTGAATCAGTCACGCTCACACCACTCCTGCAACCGAACAGCCGCACTGCGCTGCCGCTGCCCGTGCGTCAGTACCGGCCCAAGCGCACCCTAGAAGCCTATCAAGCCACGTCTGACTTTCAGTTGCCTTCGGGTGCTGCAACGTCCGCTTGGGTGCTGTTCAGCGAAAACCTGCAAGACGGCGGCGTTTTGAGCGTCAACGGCGTTGAGATTGGCGCGGTGCCCACCAACTCAGAAAGCCATACGGTACGCCACCTTCAACCCTTTATGTTCGACATCCCTGCCACGGCAATGCGCGAGGGTCGCAACACGCTGATGCGCCAATGGATGGTTCGCGAGAATCAACTCATGGCTCCGCGCATGGCCGTCGGCATGAAGCAGGTGATTCAACCCCTGTACGAGCGACGGTTTTTCTGGCGCCACACCATGACGCAGGCATCGTTGTTGTTTGCATCAGTCATCGCGCTCATACTGCTGGGTATGTATTGGCAGAACCGAAGCATGTCGGAATACCTTTGGGTGGGTGCCAGCGCACTGGGTTGGGGTGTTTTGAACTTGGCCTACTTTTTCACCCCGATACCCGCGCCTTTCTATGCCTACTGGCAAGTGCTGGTTCATGGTGGTGTTGCAGCGTTTTCGATTGGCGGCAATCTGTACCTGCTGAAGGACTGCGCTTCCAGCACGACCTGGTACCGCCGCTTTAGCTTCAACTGGGCTGGCCTGTTCATTGCGGGCTACCTGGTGAACTATTGGGCGACTGGTAACACCTACGTGGCCACGTACACCACGGTCTGGCACTTTGGCTTGGCGGCTTCGGGCCTGTACCCGATTGCGATGCTGATCAAGAGCGTGGTGAAGACAAGACGACTGCGGCACCTCGTCTATCTTTTGATCACCATGGCGGGCTGTAGTGCAGGCGCACTGGACGCCGCCACCATCAGCGGCAGTTGGACAACCGCGCCCAACGGCTACCTGCTGCAAACGGTCGCCCCCGTCTGGTTTGTCGCCATCTGCTTTGCCTTGATCACCGATTTCACCCGGTCATTGCGTGCCCAGCAGACGCTGCAAAAAAACCTGGTGGTGCAGCTCGAACTGCAAAAACGAGAGCTTGAAGGCCTGCATCTTCAAGCGCGCGCCGACCAGGAGAGACAGGCAGCTTTGCTTGAGCGCTCCCGCATCATGCAAGACATGCACGATGGCTTGGGCTCTCAACTGGTCAGCTCCCTCGCCATGGCGCAAAGCGGTGACTTAAGTTCGGCCCAGACCTACGACCTGCTGCGCAGTTGCATTGACGATTTGCGCCTGGCGATTGACACCTCCAACCAGGCCGAAGACTCACTCGCGCTGGCCTTGGGCAACCTGCGTTTTCGCATGGAGCCCCGCCTGAAAGCCGCCGGAATTACCCTGCGCTGGAACACGCAGGGTTTGAGCGACACCCTGCCCCTGCCAGCGCAATCGCAATTGCCGCTCTTGCGCATCATCCAGGAAAGCATCACCAACACGCTGAAGCACGCCCATGCGAAGACGCTGAGCGTGAACGTCAGCAACTCCGCCACCGAGCTTCAAATCGACATCAGCGATGACGGCTGTGGTTTTGATGTGATTGCCATGCGTCAAAGCGCGCATGGTAAGGGCCTCAACAGCCTGGATAAGCGCGCCCGCGTGCTGGGCGCAACGCTTGATGTGAACAGTTCACCCCACGGAACGCAAACCACGGTTCGAATGCCCGTGGCCCCATCGTGACCCCAATTTTGGGGCTAGCGCTGATTCGCGCCACCGCGAACAATGCAATGGCGTTTTACCCTAACGCCATCGAAACCAACTTGCAAAAAAGGGATCAATATGAACTACCAAAAACTTGTAACAGCAACAACCACTTTCTTGGTCGGCGTAAGCTTTTCCGGCGCAGTGCTTTCTGCTGCGATCAATCTCGTCCCTAACGGTGACTTCCAAGCCGGTAACCAGCAGTTTACTTCTGGCTACACATTCAACCCGGCGGGAAATGCTACGGAGGGAGAGTACACAATCCGCACCGATCCGTTCCCTTGGAACCCTAGCTTCGTATCTATCGGAGACCACACGTCAGGCTCCGGCATGATGATGGTCGCCAATGGCTCACCTGTGTCGGGCGAAATCGTTTGGAAGTCACAATCGATCGCTGTCGCCGCTGCAACGAATTACTTCTTCGAGGCGTTTGTCAACAACGTTTGCTGCCAGACTTTCACTTTCGGGCCGGGCAGTGAATCGATCCTCGAGTTTGCGCTATCGCTTAATGGCGGACCCGCGATTTCTCTCGCTACGATCACTACTGATCTTTCATTGGCCGGTACTTGGGAAGGTCTCTCGACTCAGTTTTTGGCGAATGCCGCAGGCACTGTCGAATTGAGCCTGATCAACCGCAATACCAACCGCCTTGGCAATGACTTTGCGGTAGACGATGTCTACTTTGGCATCGTGAGCACTGTCAATCCTCCTTCCGGGGTTCCAGAGCCCGCTAGCCTGGTTTTGCTTGGAATTGGCTTGGCCGCACTTTCATTCAGTCGCCGTCAGCGCGAGTCATGACCCATATTGGGAACCCGAACCACACTGAGATTGCCAATGACCCCAACTTGACCCCAATTTTGGGGCTATCGGCATTCGCCCCCGCAGTCAACAATCAAAACCAGTTGCACATCACCTTCAATGTCTGAAGGCAGGGCAGGTAACCATTTCCTCAGAAATAGACGACCATGAAATCTCCATTTGCCAAACCTGCCGTTGCCGCCTGCCTGCTATGCCTGAGCATGGCCGCCAACGCTTTTGTCACGTTCGGACAGTCGTTTGGCATCCCGAACTTTGAGTTCAAATGGGGCGACAGCAGGTTTCCGGGCACAGCAGGAGGCACTGTGACTTACAGCTTCTTGCCAAGCGGGACTAACTGCTCAATCTTCTTGCAGAACGCGGGTCTGAACACACGCGGCTGTTTCGCTGACGACCCGGCAAGCGTCTTTGGGTCAAGCTACGAGAGTTTTTTTGCAGGCGCGTTCGAATCGTGGTCGCAATGGGCCAACATTGACTTCGTTCAGGTCGCCGACGATGGCTCTTTGTCAGGGCGCGATGGGGCTTTTGCATCCACCGGCACCATCAGGATCGGCGCGGCCAGGTATGACCGAAACGTTTTTGGCGTCGGCTTCGCCAACTTTGGTGGCGGCGACGGCAAAGGCCTTGACGGCGACGTTTTGCTCAACAGTCTCTTTGGGTCGGATTTCCGGCGTGATCCGACTTTTTTCACAGGTTTGGCATTGCACGAAATTGGCCACTCGCTGGGACTAGCGCATTCGGACGTATTTCTATCCGTCATGTCTCAATCTGGACCGTTCTTTAACACCCTGCAAGCTGATGACATCGCTGGCATTCAGGCGATCTATGGGCTGCGTCAACAACAAGTGGTTCCTGAGCCTGGTTCTCTGGCGTTAATGCTGGCCGCTTTAGGTGCGTTGGGTCTGATCGCAAGGCGTAAAAAATTCGTCAAGCGCTGAGAGTGTTTGAGACCTCACACGGTCTTATTCAACGCATTTTTGGTAATCGCAGACA
>JANNFW010000110.1:0-2819 GCA_031380235.1 Rhodoferax sp.
CGACAAATCAAGCGGTGGCAAAACTGTTTGGCGGATAGCCGCCTGACCCAAGGCTTAATCCCGCAATAGCAATATGGCATAATTCAAGGCTCGACTCGCCGCAGCTTCGGCTCGCGACGGGGTTCAATCAGGGCGGTTAGCTCAGGGGTAGAGCACAGCATTCACACTGCTGGGGTCGGAGGTTCGAAACCTCCACCGCCCACCATATTGATTGTGCGCAAGTCACCATTTGAACAAGAGCGAGAAAGGCAACCTGGTTATGACACCGCGAACTACAACAGCAGAGTTTTCGTAAGCCATCGGGTTGCGGCTGCGCGCGCCTGGTGCGCTGGCAGTTACACAAACAGAAGTAAAGCGCGGCATGTACCGCGTTTTTTTTCGCCTTCACTTATTCAGATCCAATTCCAGCAGGTTTTCATCATGATTCAAATCACACTCCCAGACGGCTCGAAGCGCGATTACCCAGGCCCGGTGACAGTCGCTGAGGTGGCAGCGTCCATTGGGGCAGGCTTGGCCAAGGCGGCGCTGGCGGGCAAGGTGGACGGCAAAGTCGTCGACACCAGCTTTGTCATCGAACACGATAGCCCGTTGTCCATCATCACCGCCAAAGACGCGGACGGGCTGGAGGTGATTCGTCACTCCACGGCGCACTTGCTGGCGTATGCGGTCAAAGCGCTGTTCCCCGATGCGCAGGTCACCATCGGCCCAGTGATTGAAAACGGCTTTTTCTACGACTTTTCGTACAAGCGCCCGTTCACGCTGGAGGATTTGGCCGCCATCGAAAAGAAGATGACCGAGCTGGCCAACAAAGACGAGCCAGTCACGCGCCGCGTGCTGCCGCGCGACGAGGCTGTGGCGTATTTCAAAGGCATGGGCGAGCACTACAAGGCCGAGATCATCGGCGCGATTCCAGCGGGCGAAGACGTATCGCTGTACCGTGAAGGCGATTTCGAGGACCTGTGCCGTGGCCCGCACGTGCCCAGCACGGGTAAGCTGAAGCACTTCAAGCTGATGAAGCTGGCGGGTGCCTATTGGCGTGGCGACCATCGCAATGAAATGCTGCAGCGCATCTACGGCACGGCCTGGGCGACGAAAGAAGAGTTGCAGGCGCATTTGACGATGCTCGAAGAAGCCGAAAAGCGCGACCACCGCAAGCTGGGCCGCGAGCTGGATTTGTTCCACATCGACGAGCACTCGCCCGGCACCGTGTTTTGGCATCCCAAGGGCTGGACGCTGTGGCAGGGCGTGGAGCAGTACATGCGCAAGGTCTACCAAGACAACGGCTACCAAGAGGTTAAAGGCCCGCAGATTCTGGACAAAGGCCTGTGGGAAAAAACTGGCCACTGGGACAAGTACCGCGATGCGATGTTCACGACCGAGTCGGAGAAGCGCGACTACGCCC
Source organism: Rhodoferax sp. (assembly GCA_031380235.1). Classification (GTDB taxonomy): domain Bacteria; phylum Pseudomonadota; class Gammaproteobacteria; order Burkholderiales; family Burkholderiaceae_C; genus JANYCG01. Next base: position 1,403 of record JANNFW010000110.1, read on the forward strand.
TGAAGCCGATGAACTGCCCTGGCCACATCATCATCTTCAACCAAGGCATCAAAAGCTACCGCGATCTGCCGCTGCGCTACGGTGAGTTCGGCCAGTGCCACCGCAACGAGCCCACGGGCGGACTGCACGGCATCATGCGTGTGCGCGCGTTCACGCAGGACGATGGCCACATCTTTTGCACTGAAGATCAAATCTTGGCGGAGTGCGTGGCCTACACAGCACTCTTGCAAAAGGTCTACGCCGATTTTGGCTTCAAGAACATCATCTACAAGGTGGCGACGCGGCCAGAGGCGCGCATTGGCTCGGAAGAAAGCTGGGACAAAGCCGAGGCCGCGTTGATGGCCTGCCTGCGCGCCTCGGGCTGCGACTTCGAAATTTCGCCTGGCGATGGTGCGTTTTATGGCCCCAAGATCGAATACACGCTGAAAGACGCGATTGGCCGCCAGTGGCAATGCGGCACGATGCAGGTCGATTTCTCCATGCCCGAGCGCCTGGGCGCGGAGTACGTGGGGGAGGACGGCGCGCGGCATCGCCCGGTGATGCTGCACCGCGCCATCGTCGGTAGTTTGGAGCGATTTATCGGGATTTTGATCGAAGAGCACTCGGGTGCGCTACCGACTTGGCTGGCTCCGGTGCAGGTGGCGGTGCTCAATATCACCGACTCGCAGAGCGAATATTGTCGTGAAATTGCTGCAAAACTTCGGAAATCACTGCCGAATCAAGACCTTAGGGTCATCACCGATCTGCGCAATGAGAAAATAACGCGTAAAATACGAGAGCATTCGATGCAAAAGCTCCCTTACATCCTTGTCGTGGGCGACAAAGAGAAGGAAGCGGGTGCCGTCGCAGTGCGCGCCCGGGGCAACATTGACCTCGGTGTGATGCCCCTTGATGCCTTCGTGCAAAAAATCAGTGGCGACATCACTCACAAGTCTGTGATCTAGACGGTTTTAATCTTCGCGGTTTACTTCGCGGATTGAGCCAAAGATATCAGTCTCGTTCGCGTGCGTTGCCGGTTCGTATTGGGTGCTGAAAGCTGCAATCTTGCAGTAACTATTTTGAAGGAATGAGCCATCGCTACTGAATTTCGTGACCGCCGTCACCGCGAAGAACGCAAACACCGCCTAAACCGGGAAATCATGGCCCCGGAAGTTCGCCTCTCAGGCGTTGAAAACGAGCCGCTCGGTGTCGTGAGCCTGATGGAAGCCCTGCGCATGGCAGGCGAGCTGGATGTTGATCTGGTTGAAATCTCTGCCACTGCAGTCCCACCGGTTTGCCGGTTGATGGACTACGGCAAGTTCAAGTACCAAGAGCAAAAGAAAGCGGCGGACGCGAAGTCCAAACAAAAAGTGATCGAGGTCAAGGAAGTCAAATTCCGTCCCGGCACGGATGATGGTGACTACAACATCAAGCTGCG
>JANNFW010000163.1:0-4546 GCA_031380235.1 Rhodoferax sp.
GGAATCTGGGCGGTGTTACGCAGCTGGATGGTGATGGAACTGACTTTTTGAGGTGAATTGCCATAGATGAGTTTTTGAACCTGGGCCAAGTGCATCATGACGTAAATTTCATCAAATTCCTTAAACCCCTGCTCCTCGGCCTTGATGACCTCGAGGGAGGCCACGTTGGGCGTGCCCTTCGCGCTTCCGGCGAGCACTTCGATTCGACGGGGGTTGGCCACCGCCGCTTTAGACGCTGCTGGTGTTTCAAGCAAGCTCAGTTGCGCAATGTCGTCGGGTATCGCCTTGCCGTCCACTTTGGTTTCAACTAGTGGTTTGGCGCAGCGCGCAATCTTCAAAGCCTCGCACAGTTGAAGAACCCGGGCGACACCCGTGCCGACGATGGCGGTGTCAGGTGCGGCACCCTCCAGAGGAAACGGTGGCGGGGTATTGCCCATTTTGAACTCATCCCATCGGCGCATGCGGCTGATGTCTTCGGCGATGAAGCCGTTCCCGACAATCGTGCGGGATACGCCCGCCGCGTAATTGCCGGCGATTCCTCCAAATTGCGAAGTGGGTGTCGCCACCAGAACCATCTTTCGCAGCACTTCATCGCTTTGGATGGCAGCAAGAATCTTGGGGTAGTCGGCAATGCCATAGGCGTTGGGATTGCCACTGCCGTAATCATAAAAATCGCGGTGCTGAATTTGCATGTGGCCGCCGCTTTGGACGTACGCGGTCAGCATGGTGTAGTTGATGTTGGCGCTGTAGCCACCAAACAAAAGTATCGACGCACAACCAATCGCCATGGCCAATAATGTCGCCAACGAGCGTCGTCGGTTGCGCAGTAAATTGCGCACGGCGAGATTCAGCGTCATCATCGCGCAGCCCCCTGCCCCTGCCCCTGCCCCTTACGCCGCACGCCTTGAATCAGCCCGTCTTTGAGGAAAATCGTGTCGTCAGCCGCTTTGATGACCTCTGGGTCATGGGACGAGAAGATGAATGAGATGTCATAACGGTCAACCATTTTGCGCATCAAGGCCAAAATGGCGGTGCCGGTCTGGCTGTCCAGGTTGGCTGTGGGCTCGTCGGCAATTACCAGTTTGGGTTTGCGGGCCAGTGCACGGGCAATGGCAACGCGCTGGCGCTGCCCGCCCGACAGCTGACCCGGCAGATTTTTGGCTTTATCGCCCAAGCCCACCGCCTCCAGCAATTTGGGCACCCGGTCGCCGCGTGTTTTTGCGGATGCGCCCGCGAGCAGCAATGGATATTCAATATTTTCATACGCGCTCAAAACCGGCAGCAGGTTGAAATTCTGAAAGATAAAACCAATATTTTTAGCCCGAAAATCTGACAACGCATCGTCGTCGAGCTCTGCCACCTTGCACTCGGACACGATGATTTCGCCCTTGTCGGGCCTGTCAATGCAGCCGATCATATTGAGGATCGTCGTTTTGCCGCTGCCAGAGGGACCCAGTAGAACGGTAAAACAGGCTTGGCGAACCAGAATGTCTACGCCTTTGATCACCGGCACATCGATCTGGTCAAGGTGGTAAGTTTTCTCAACCTTGGTGAGCACGGCAACGGCGCGGTGTGCCACCGATTTTTCTGCTGGCCTGTCTGACCGATGCTCTGCCACCTGCTCTGTCATGCCTCATCCCTGTTATTCCATTTCTAAATCATTCGTGACGGTTGTTGCTCCTCCTAGCCGTGCTAAAGCACTGTCTTCGTCGGTGCGCCTACTTCACAAATGCTTTAGAAATGGAATTATTACTAATACAAGCTTGGCCTGCCGCGTTTGCGCACGCGGATTTCCCTGCAAACGTCACCAATTATTACAGCATCTGGCGCTCTGGGGCCACAGAATAAAACAATGCGATTGGCACTGGCGCGATAACCACCCCACCTTAAACCCGACGCACCGGGCGTTCACTTGCTGCGAAGGTTAGTCCACATGCGCGCAGCAAACCGCAGCTTGGTGCGATCCCACGGCGTGAACCTGCGAATTTGAAGCAGGTCATCTCCAAGGGTCGAGCTTCCCCAGCGGGTGCTGACAGCAGCGTCAAAGCCCAACTCACGAACCACGCCCACGCTCTGGGTGGTGTAGTCTTCTTCTGGCTTGCCATTGGGGTAGGCAAACAGGCCGACGCGATCACCAAGCAGCTTCTCAAGCGTCGTTTTGCTGCCTTGAATCTCCAGGCTCGCTTCATCACGGGTCATCCGAGCAAGAATCGGGTGATTCACCGTATGGGCTCCAATCTGCATTCCAGCTTGATGCATTTTTTTGACCTCAAACGACGTCATCATCAAATCGTTGGGCGGTTGGACCTTCGCCTGCTCAGCAATGGCACGGGTGGTCGTAACCCGATCTTCAACAGAGCAGTACTTGATTTGCCGAATCAGCGCCGCGATTGCAGACTGCTTTTCTGCAATTGTGGTGACGCCGTACGAACCCAACCCCAGCGAATCAAGCTCTACTTTTTGAAGCTTGCAGGCCCGTACCGACTCGATGATGGTGTCATTCCACATGCGGCCACCATCCAGAAAACCGGTCGCGATAAAGAAGGTGGCGGTCAGGCCGTGGCGTTGAAGAATCGGCAACGCCACGTGGCAGTTGTCAGCGTATCCGTCGTCAAAAGTGATGCACGCCGCGCGCTCAGGCAGGTTGCCATCGCGAAGTCGGGCAACCGCTGAATCCAACGGGAGCACGTTAAACCATGCTCTAACCCAGCCGCACATTTCATCAAACCGGCGTGCATCCACTTCGTCAGGGAAAAGTGGATCTGGTAGTGGCAAAACCCGATGAAAAATCAGCACGGAAAGCCGGGCCGATTTACCTGGGGGCGAGACCCCAGCCAAAAGATTCTTAATCACGGGTCAAGCCGTCTTGGCGGAAGTTGCAAGCCCAGGAACAGTCCTCCAACCAGGTCGGTACACAGGCTCTTTAAGCCACGCCTTGTTTTCGGCCCAGACGCGCGTGAGAACGACCAGCACCATGATGTAGTAAGGCAGGTCGAAGTAGGACAGACTCAAAAAAGCGCCGCCGACAGCGTAACCTGCCAGCGACACCTGGCACATGGCACCCAGGTCATTGCACCACTTCGCATCGGGTGAGGCAAACTTCTGCCGCCGCAGCCAACCGGCTGATCGCCAGGTGGTGAGGAAAATCATTACAAAAATAGCCAACCCGACAAAGCCGTGATTGCCCAAAACTTGAAAATAGATACTGTGCGCGGCATGCACAAAATCGGGGTAGGGCGAGTATTTTGCAAAAAGTTCGGCGCGGGCCGAATTGAAACCTACGCCAAAGGGATAGTGAAACGCACTGTTCCACGCGCTCCACCAGGCGCTGAATCGGCCTAACACCGAACGGTCGTCCTCGTAACCCTCAATCGTGGCCATGCGAGCCGTCCAAGACTCTGGCATGAACATGATCAGTGGAATCGATACCAGCGCAATGAGAATAGCCGACTGGATTTTGTTTTTACCGTTCCACCACAGAAAAGCCACCATGGCAGCAATCGCAATTAAAGCACCGCGTGATTGCGAGCCCAATGCCGCTGCCGACACCACGGCCATCGTGCCAAGCATTGCCAAGCGCGCCCATTTGTGGGTTAGCTGAAGGTGCAGAAAACGCAACAAGGGAATGGTCATCACCAGGGCGAGTGCAAACTCGTTGTTGTCGGCAATGAACGAATCGGTTGGGCCCCACACGCGACTTTCCCCGCCCGTCGCGAGCGTAAATATGCCCCCCTTGACACCCAGTACCGCCAGCGACCCCGCGCACACCCACATCAGCGCGAAGATGTGCTGCTTGGTTCTGAGCAGCACCAGCGCCAAGAGAATCATGCCGTCAATCTTCATGACTTTCTTCCACTGTTCGTAATCCCCAACGGGATCAATGCCGGCCAGCCAGGACAGGGTCATCCAGAACATAAACAGTGAGAACCAGACGACGGAATTCGCCTTAAAAGGCGACTCGCGCTCTTTTGTCAGCAGCAAGCCCAGCACGACACTTGCCGCCGCCGCCGCCGCCAACGGCGCACTGTAGGCAATGCCATAGGTGTAGCGATGCGGGTTCATGATGCTCAGCCAAGTCCAGAGCATGATGCCGATCCACGGGCGCTTCAATGCTGCAATGCATCCCGCAAGAACAATAGAGAGAACGAGTAGGTCACGCATGGCTGATGATGTAGCGAAATTTGCCGGACTTTTCCGCGGGTATATTGTCAACCAACTCCACCACAACGGAAACATCCTGACCCAAGCGCCGTTTAAAGCCGTCAATGATCTGCTGGCTGGCGTTGGACGGGAAGCCATTTTCGGTCACTACAAGTACCCGTGTGAGCGCACGCGACTCTTGGATGACTTTAAAGGCTTTCACGCCGGCCAAGTCCCGCAGAATGTAGATGAGTGACAGGCCATGCATCACGGTGCCATCTGATGCCACCACAAAATCGGTGCTGCGCCCCTGAATGTCTTGCAGTATCGGCAAACCACGGCCACATTTACACACAGCCGAGCCCAGCACTCCGATATCACCCGTTTTGTACCGGATGAACGGAAA
>JANNFW010000202.1:0-2321 GCA_031380235.1 Rhodoferax sp.
GTGATTCAAGCGCCAACCCTAGAAAGGCAACCACTCAGCAACTTTCCAAAATCCAATCCGTTTGCGTCTTTCAACGCGCCTTCAAGCCCGCAAAATTCCAAAGCAATCGTGTCATTGCGTCCAATAAGGAAATTGGTGGCGTTATCCCTTTCAGAAACGTGATCGTGCCTGCAAAGCCATTTTTCAGCAGATTTGACCCGCCACCAGACTTGGCGCTGCCGTCAGGCGGCGACCGAATGCGCAGACAGGCTGACCTGGAGCCTATCGCGCACAGCCCGGAAAATGGCAGCCAGGTTGTCCATGCTCGGGTTGCCTGTGGGCGACAACATGCGGTGCAAACTCTTGCTGGGCTTGGCGGTCAGCGTTGCGAGTTGTTCGAAACCGATGGTGGCATTGACCAAATCACGCAAAATCAGGCGGGCAGTCTCTGGCTCGCCGTTGAGAAACAGTGTGGCGGCTTCATCCAAAAGTGCCTGCGCAAAAGATGAATCACTTTGCAGGCGCTGAATGACGGTTTGTTTGAAATTTCTGGTGAGTGCCATTGCTTTTACCCCTGGTGCTTGGTACTGAATTTGGTTGCCATTGCTTTTTTGCGGGCCTTGTACTCGCTTAACAATTCTTTGGCTTTGTCAATGTCCCGTTGCTGCCCTCGTTTGGTGCCACCGCCGAAAAGAACAATGAGAGTGTCACCATCTCTTGCGAGGTAAATCCTGTAGCCTGGCCCCCAATCAATCACGTACTCGCCCATGCCGTCAAACCACTTGATGCTGGAGGTGTTGCCCAACTCCATGCGCAGCTTGGCAACGGTCACTTTGGCGGCGGCCTGCGACGACAGTCCGTCAAACCATTCCTTGTAGGGGTTTGATGCGTTCTCGCGGATGTACTCTTCGACTTTCATTGTTATGCCCTATGGTAACACATTTGTTACCATCCGCGTTGGAAATTTAGCAAACAAGGCAGCAACCTCGCCGCCCAGCCGCAAACTCAATCAGCCTCTTGACATCGCCTGCCGCCCCCAAATTCCAGGCTGCCTCAATCAACTCGTCGCACCGCGACGCACTCACCACTGCATCGCACATGCCATGAAACTTGGTCTCCAGCATCGCATCTTGCATCATGCCGCGCGGTGCTTCAATGGCCTTGGGGCTGGCGGTAAAACCCTGGTGTGCCATCAACGCGGACATCAACCCCGCGCGGGCCGCGCCACCGGGGTGGAACGGTTTGGTCATGCTGCCAAATTGCTCGCGCATGCCGATGGGTTGGGATGCCGCAACGCCCAGTGCCATGGAGGTTTGGGCCACGTCCAGGCGTAGCAGGCGGGCGCATGCGGCAGCCCAGCCAGTTCAGCGAGGTGCGGTGGGCTTCGTGGTCTAACGAACTGTTCCATCCGCCCTCCGTAAACGACGGGTACTTGGCGACAAAGTTCGCCAGAATCTGGGTGACGGGCGGGGCGTTGTGGTGAGCGCTGACCTGGGTGTTGCGGGCCATGAATATCTTTCGAGTTCTGGTTTTACGCTACTGTATATATAGCTACTTATGCAATATATACGAGAGCTGGAGGGTTAAAAAGTTCTGAATTTGGTGAATTCGGTGTTTTTGGGGCCGTAAATCACGCAATTTCACCCAATTTCACCACAATTGTAGTAAACCGCCTCTCGGGCTGCCTAACTGTCAATTTGGATGCCGCGATCCTTGGCCAGCTTGCTCCCGCGGGCAATGTCAGTCGCGATGAACTGGCCGAATTGCTCGGGGCTCATGATGATTGGCTCCACCGCTTCGATGGACAGCTTCTCGCGCATGTCCGGCGCGCGCCACATTCTGGCAGGCTATCGCGCCGCCGCTATCGGCTTGGTTTTCAACGATCAACCCAGACCGACGAGGGATCAACCCCGCATCAACGTGCTCTTGCCAAACAGGCTCTCCACCAAATCCACCGCCAGCTCGGCCGTGCGGTTGCGAATGTCAAACGCGGGGTTGAGCTCGACGATATCCAGTGATGCCAACAGGCCGGTGTCGGCAATCATCTCCATGCACAGTTGCGCCTCGCGGTAGGTGGGGCCACCGCGCACCGTCGTGCCTACGCCGGGCGCGATGTCGGGGTCCAGGAAGTCAACGTCCAGGCTCACGTGAAGATGCGTGTTGTCGTCCATCTGCGACAGCGCCTGGCTCATCGCGTGGCGCATGCCCATCTCGTCGATGTAGCGCATGTCAAACACTTCAATGCCCATATCGTGCACCAGTTTTTTCTCGCCTTCATCCACGCTGCGAATGCCGATTTGGCGCAGGTCTTTGGGGTCAAGCGCCGGGCGTTCGGCGCTGTT
>JANNFW010000308.1:0-3449 GCA_031380235.1 Rhodoferax sp.
TTGACCGCCATGCGCATACGCTCGATGCCAACCGCCCTGAGGCCATGGCCAAGCGCCACGCCACGGGCATGCGCAGCGCGCGCGAGAACATCGCAGACCTGTGCGATGAATCCGCCAACCCCGGCAGCTTCATCGAGTACGGCGCGCTCGCCATCGCGGCGCAGACTCGCCGCCGCGCGTTGGACGATTTGATCGCCAACACGCCCGCCGATGGCATGGTGACCGGCATCGGCAGCATCAATGCCGATTTGTTCGGTGACGAGAGATCGCGCTGCGTCGTCATGGCTTACGACTTCACCGTGCTGGCGGGCACGCAGGGCATGCGCAACCACCAGAAGACGGATCGGCTGCTGGGCATCGCGCTGGAACAAAAGCTGCCCGTGGCGCTGTTTGCGGAGGGCGGTGGTGGCAGGCCGGGGGATGTGGATTCTGCGGTGGTCGCAGGTTTGAACGTGGCGACGTTTGCCAGCTTTGCCAAATTGAACGGCGCAGTACCGGTTGTTGGCATCGTAGCGGGGCGCTGCTTTGCGGGTAATGCCGCGCTGCTCGGCTGTTGCGATGTGATCATTGCGACGAAAAGCAGCAACATCGGCATGGGTGGCCCGGCGATGGTGGAAGGCGGAGGGCTTGGCGTCTTCAAGCCGGCGCAGATTGGTCCGAGCGAGGTGCAGCACGGCAACGGCGTGATTGACATTCTGGTGGACGATGAAGCACAGGCGGTGGCTGCTGCAAAGCACTACCTGTCATTCTTTCAAGGCGCAGCAAAGGGCGGCGCGGCACCGGATGCGCTGCTGCTGCGCGACGTCGTGCCCGAGAACCGCCTGCGTGTGTACGACACGCTCGGCGCGATGGCGGGCGTGGTGGATGTCGGCAGTCTGCTGATGCTGCGCACCGGTTTTGGCAAAGGCATTCACACCGCGCTGGGCCGCATCGACGGCAAACCGGTGGGGCTGATGGCCAACAACCCGCTGCACCTGGGTGGCGCAATTGATGCGGACGCGGCGGACAAGGCCAGCCGCTTCATGCAGCTGTGTAACGCGCATGGCTTGCCGATCGTCAGCTTTGTCGATACCCCTGGCTTCATGGTCGGGCCCGAGATTGAAACGCGAGCCCAAGTCCGCCACGTCAGCCGCATGTTCATCGCCGCCGCGCATCTGCGCGTGCCACTGTTGGCGGTGGTGCTGCGCAAAGGCTACGGCCTCGGAGCGATGGCGATGACGGCGGGCGGCTTTGCGGCCAGCGTCTTCACCATCGCCTGGCCCACGGGCGAGTTTGGCGGCATGGGGCTTGAAGGTGCTGTGAAACTGGGTTATCGCAAAGAGCTGGATGCCGCGCCCGAGGGGCCAGAGCGCGAGGCGCTTTACGACAAGCTAGTGGCGCGCCAGTACGAGCAGGGCAGTGCCATCAACATGGCGACCAACCTCGAAATTGACGCCGTGATTGACCCCGCGCAGACGCGCGACTGGCTGCTGCGCGGCTTGCAATCGTCAAAAATATCCGCACCAAGCTCGGCCATGACAATCGACGCGTGGTAAAACAGCAAATCCGTCACGTTGGAGCACCCCATGATCGACAAACACTTCTCGAAAATTCTCATCGTCACCGGCATCATCACCATGGCACCCATCGTGATGTTTTTCTTTCCGTGGGCGATGCTCAGCCTCTTTGGGCTGAATGTGGGCCGCGAGGCCGGGGTGCCGTTCACCAAGCATTGGGGCCTGCTGGCCTTCTGCTTTGGCGCGCTGCTGGTTTACTCAGCCAAGCACGTCGAGCTGCGCCGCCCCATCGTGATAGCCGCTGCCATCGAGAAAATCGGCCTGTGCGTGATCGTCGCCATGGCGTGGAACGAGCCAACACTACAGGCGCTGCGCCCGATTTTGTTTGTGGACGGTATCATCGTTTTGATTTATGGCGTGTGGCTGTTAAGCGGCTCTTCGTCAACGCCTGAATTGGCGAGGCGCTGATTTTCTACCCCGCGTGCGCCAACTCAGGAAATCCTGGTTTGATGCCGCTCATCGTGAGGTGCGCCTAAACGCCTTAGCCCGAACAGCGGCCGCAACCACGGCATTCGTCTGACGAACTCAAAGCCTGCGAAGCTGATCGCGAAGGTGCTCAGAACCAGCAGCAGGCCCTCAATCCCTGGCTCCAGCATCGAGGGCCTGAGCGCCTGCGCGAACAGGATGATCAGGGTCTGGTGAAGGATATAGACCGGGAATACCGCTTCGGTCAAATAGCGGCGCAATGGCCCGTCGCGATTCAGATGGATGTGTGCAAAACCTAGCGCAGCCACCACGGCGCACCACTGTTGAACGCTGTAGGCCCAGGGGCCGATGTGGCGCATGGGTAGTTGCGCCTCACGTGCCAGCCAGGGCGCCTGCACCTGAATCAACCATGCGGTCAATGCCAAGGCCAAGGCAATCCAACGCCATTGCGACATCTGCTGCCAAATGTCCCGCGAAGTGCTCGCGATGATGGTTGGTGCGCGGCCCAAAACTGCCCCCAGAATAAACATAGCAAGATACTGGCTGTGGGAAAACCAGTCGCCCCAAACCGAGTAGTTTTGCGGGAAGCTTTTCCGCAGCAACAACAGCGTGACGGCAAGATAAAGCGTCGGCCAAACCAGCAACCCAAACCCCGACATCACCTTGCCGATCAACAAGCCCAGTCGCTCCAGCAGAGTGGGCCAAAGGCGCAGGCCTAACCACAACAGCAGGGTGTACAAGAAAAGATAAGGTAAAAACCAAAGATGATTCCAGGTCGGCAACATAAGGCACTTGCCAGCCCCGTCACAAAACCCCTTGTAGTGCGTCAGATACAGGCCCATGAAGTCGATGTAGCTGCCCGTGTACTGGTATTTTTGCGCCACCTCCAGCCACGACTGCGGCGGCACCACGACCAGCATGCCAAACAGAAGCGGGATCAGCAACCGCTTGGCACGCAAGCGCAGCAACTGCCCGCTGGCACCACCGCGCAGCAGCATGAACGAGGTGGCCGCGCCCGACACCAAAAAAAGCAGATCCATCCGCCAGGGGTTGGAGAGGCGCATCAGCGGTTCGATGGCGGTACTGGCGTGCGGGCTCTTGATGTGAAAATCCCACGTCACGTAGTACATGCCGACGTGATAGAAAACCAGCATGCCAAAGGCGATGATGCGGACCCAGTCGAGGAAGATCAGGCGTTCTGCCTGGCTATCGGGAGACGAGTAGGCTATGTTCATCGCGAGTCAGGTTTAGTGCGACCTTCAGAGCAACCGAAACGCCAGCGGCATCAGCAACGATGCCAACACCACCTGCAAGCCCAGTGCCAAGCCCGCGTAGGCACCTGCATCGTCATTGACCTGCATCGCCCGAGCTGCACCAATGCCGTGAGATGCGGTGCCCAGCGCAAAGCCGCGTGCCGACCAGCCCGCGCTGTCTGTCGGAATTCGCAGCGCATCAAACAAATACTTG
>JANNFW010000340.1:0-9355 GCA_031380235.1 Rhodoferax sp.
GTACCCAGCTTTGTGGAGAAATTGTGTTGAAAATAAACCTAGGGGTTAATTTTTTGTAAAAAATACTGATTTCGACGAAATATTGAATAGAATCGGCATCTAGCTCCCTAACAATATAAGATTATTGCTATACATATTATAGTAACCGACCGCCATACATGAACCTACTCTCCACGACGTATGGAGTAACAATGTGAAGCCGCAATAATTCACCAATAATTCAACAAGGTACGCAACAAACACCATGGCCCAATCGCATTTGTACAAACTGGCCGCTCTTGTCGAGAAGGAGCGCGATGCGCTGCTTGCGCGATGGCGAAAGCAGGTGCGGGAGTTGCCCTCGGCCAAGCACCTTGATACGCCCACGCTCAACGATCACATTCCCAACCTGCTGACAGAACTGGCCGAAGCGCTGGAGAAAAACTCAAATCAGACGATTCCTGAGGCGCTGGTGGAGGAAAGCGCTCAAACCCACGGCAAGCAGCGGCTGAACGACGGTTTTGATATTGAGGAGGTGGTGGCGGAATACAACATTCTTCGTGGCTGCATTCACGACCTGGCCACTGAGAACAGCATCACGCTGCAGGGCCGCCCCTTTCACGTCATCAACCGGGTTTTCGACCTGGCGATTGGTGTCGCACTGAAGACTTATTCGAGCCAGCGCGCGCTTGAGGTCCAGCAAAAACGCGAGGAGTATCTTGCCTTTGTGGCGCACGATCTCAAAACGCCATTGTTTGCAATTTCGCTGGCTGGTCGGGTTCTTGAAAATAGATTGCCCAAATTGGGTTTTACGCCCGATACTGCAAAAATTCTCAATACCCTGCGCCGCAGCGTTCAACAGCTTGAAGGCCTGGTTCGCAAAGTGCTGGATGAAAATTCGAACCTTGGGAATATGGATGATCAGAACAAGGATGGCGACCTTAAGTTGGAGCGGCGCGAATTTGACCTGTGGCCATTGGTCGAGTCATTGATGGAGGAAATCCAGCCTCTCGCAGACGACGCCAAAACCCGCCTGATCAACCAAGTGCCAGATGATCTGGTCGCGTTTGCCGATGCCGGTTTGTTGAAACGCGTCTTTCAGAACCTGGTCTCCAACGCCATCCACTACACGCCCGGCGGGCAAATCACTGTTGCAGCGGCGGATAGCGGCACCGGTGGAGATTCGCTGGGTGGCATCAATTGCTGGGTCAGCGACAACGGCGCAGGAATCCCCAAAGACATGCTGGCCAGCGTGTTCAACAAGGGCGAATCCGACCCCGACAACCCCGAAGGCACCGGCTTGGGCCTGGCCATCGTGCAAACCTTCGTGGAAGCCCATGGCGGTGCTGTCGGCGTTGAATCGACCGAAGGCAAGGGCTCGATTTTTCGGTTCTCGCTGCCGCGAAAAATGCCTGCGCCATAGACTGGCGTCAACCACACTAAGCTCGCTGGCGCCAACCCACCAGTTCGTTGATGACCAGCGCGCCAATCACCAAAGCACCGCCCCACAACACGGTGGAACTCGGCGCTTCATTCGCACCCAGCCATACCAGGATGATGCCGAACGGCACTTCCAGCAGCGCCAGCAGCGACACCTCGGGGGCCTTCAACACTCGCGCACACATCACCGACAACACGCACGGCACGGCCAGTTGGCCCACGCCCAGCGATGCCAACAGCGCAAGGTCACGCTGCGTGGCCGCGAACGGAAACGCCATCGGTAGCGTGATGAGACAGGAAAATACCGCCCCCATCATCACGGCGGTTGTCAAATCGACATCATGCCCCTGGTCATGCGCGTTCTGCGTGATCGTCCAATTGATGGCAGCCGCCAGCGGCACGCCGAGCGCTACCAACGTGCCCAGCAACTGCCCGCCTTGCAGTTGCGCGGCAAACATCCATGCAATGCCGATGCCCGCCACCACTATCGCAATCCAGGTACGAACAGGAATTTTTTGACCGATGAAGATGCGCGCAATCAACGCCGTGAGCAGCGGCCCAATGGCCATGGTCACCAGCACGTTGGCGACACTGGTCATCATCAAGGCCAACATGTAAAACGTGAACATGCCGCACCAGCACAGGCTGGATATCCAGAACGCCTTGCCGGCATGGCGCAGTTTAGTGAACACCCCCTTCCCATTCAGTAACGGCAGCAGCACGGCCAGGCAAGCTACCGTGAAGAAGCTGCGCCAAAAGGTCACTTCAAAGCTTTTGGCCGCCTCCAGATGGCGCGTCACCACGCCAGCCGTCGACCACATGAAGGTCACCACCAGCATGAGGAGGACGGCGCGGTTGTGGGTGAGGTTGGGGGTCAGCTTCACACGCTCTCGTCTGCGCGAAAGCGCTTAAACCAACCCGCGCCCCGCCTTCTTGCGATCACTCTCGCTCAGGTGGCGCTTGCGCAGGCGGATGGACTTGGGAGTGATCTCGACCAGCTCGTCGTCTTCAATGAATTCGACGCCGTACTCCAGCGTGCATTCAATCGGCGGCGTGATCTTGATCGCGTCTTCCTTGCCGGAGACGCGGAAGTTGGTGAGCTGCTTGGTGCGGGTGGCGTTGACGACGAGGTCGTTATCGCGGCTGTGAATGCCGACGATCATGCCTTCGTACACAGGGTCGTTGGCGCGCACGAACATCCGACCGCGATCATCGAGCTTGCCCAAGGCGTAGGTGAAGATCTCACCGGCATCCATCGAGATCAGCACGCCGTTTTTGCGACCGCCGATGTCACCCTTGTGCGCTTCGTAGCTGTCGAAGATGTTGGAGATCAAGCCCGTTCCACGCGTCAAGTTCAAAAACTCGTTGGTGAAACCGATCAAGCCGCGCGCGGGGATGCGGTATTCAAGCCGCACACGGCCACGGCCATCGGGCTCCATGTTGACCAGATCGCCCTTGCGCTCGCCCAGTGCCTGCATCACGCCGCCTTGGTGCTGCTCTTCGATATCAGCCGTCACCATCTCGATAGGCTCGTGCACGTCACCGTTGACTTGCTTGAAAACCACGCGCGGCTTGCTGACGGCTAGCTCATAGCCTTCGCGGCGCATGTTTTCCAGAAGGATGGTCAGGTGCAATTCACCACGGCCCATGACTTCAAAAATGCCTTCTTCGTCAGTCTCTTTGACGCGCAAAGCCACATTGTGTTGTAGCTCTTTTTGCAGGCGATCCCAAATCTGGCGGCTGGTGACGTACTTGCCCTCGCGACCGGCCAGCGGGCTGGTGTTGACGCAGAAGTTCATCGTCAGCGTGGGCTCATCGACCTTGAGCATGGGCAGCGGCATGGGGGTGATGGGGTCGGTGATGGTTACACCGATTCCAATGTCAGTCAGGCCGTTGATCAGCACGATCTCGCCGGGGCCAGCGTCGGTCGTCTGCACGCGCTCCAGGCCCTGGAAGGTCAATACTTGGTTGATGCGGCCCTTCACGGCCTTGCCGTCTGGGCCTTCCATCACCACCACATCCATCATCGGCTTGACGGTGCCCTGACTGATGCGGCCCACGCCAATGCGACCCACGAAGGTCGAAAAATCGAGCGCGGAGATTTGCAACTGCAACGGTGCTGCCGGGTCGCCCTGCTGGTGCGGCACGTGGTCAAGAATAGTGTTGAACAAAGCCGACATATCGGGGCCCCACTGCTCGTTGGGCTCGCCCTCGACCATTGACGACCAGCCGTTGATGCCCGAGGCATAGACCACGGGGAAGTCCAACTGTTCGTCAGTCGCACCGAGCTTGTCGAACAGATCGAACGCGGCGTTGACCACGTAATCAGGTCGCGCACCCGGCTTGTCTACTTTGTTAACGACCAAAATCGGCTTCAATCCCAGCGCCAGCGCCTTCTTGGTGACGAAGCGGGTCTGAGGCATGGGGCCTTCTTGCGCGTCGATCAGCAGCACGACGCCGTCCACCATGCTCAAAGCACGCTCGACTTCTCCGCCAAAGTCCGCGTGGCCGGGGGTATCAACGATATTGATGTGGGTGCCTTCCCAGGTGACGGCGCAGTTTTTGGCCAGAATGGTGATGCCGCGTTCTTTCTCAATCGCGTTGTTGTCCATCACGGTGTCAACGACTTTTTCGTGCTGGGCAAAGGTGCCGGACTGACGCAGCAACTGATCCACCATGGTGGTTTTGCCGTGGTCAACGTGGGCGATGATCGCGATATTGCGAATTTGTTTATGGGCCATTTTTTCTACTCCTAAAGTCTTCAAAAAATCATTAGCTAAATCACTAGTGGTTGAGATTGGGCAATCTCGATGGGGCTTAGCAACCGCACTGGGATCAGTTCACCCGCTGTGATATGAGCACTGCCCAGTAACGCGTTACTGCCATTGCCATTCGCCGCAGGCCCGTATACCGCTACCTGCGCGCAATCCGCCCATGCACCGCGCCTGCGAACACCACTCAGAAACCTGCCTGCATTGTCGGCATCCAGTGTGACGGCCAGATGCCCGGCTAACAAGCTGTCCACGGGCTTCAAACACGCAAGACGCTCATCCTCAGTCATCGCCTCAAGCTGCGCCAGTGTGACGCACTGAGACACCTCGTATCCACCTGTTGCCGTGCGGCGCAACGCGCTCAAGTGCGCGCCACAGCCCAAGGCTTCTCCAATGTCCTCACCTAGCGTTCTGATGTAGGTGCCTTTGCTGCACTTCACCGTCAGCTTCAAGCTGTCTTGCGCGGCATCCATGGGAACAAACGTCACGCCGAGTTCGTAAATCGTCACGTCCCGCGCTGCCCGCTCAATCTCAATGCCAGCCCGAGCGTATTCGTACAGGGGCTTTCCATCCTTTTTCAACGCGCTATACATCGGCGGCGTCTGGGAAATCGGGCCCGTGAACAGCTTTGTCACCCGTTCAATATCATCCTGCGTCACCTCAACATCGCGCTGCTCGATCACATCCCCTTCAGCATCGGCCGTGCTGGTTTTCACACCCAGTTTGGCAATCGCCTCGTAACACTTGTCTGCGTCTAACTGCAATTGGCTGAACTTGGTCGCCGCACCAAAACAAAGCGGCAACACCCCCGTCGCTAGAGGGTCCAGCGTGCCGGTGTGGCCCGCCTTCTCGGCACGCAGCAACCATTTGGCTTTTTGCAATGCATCGTTACTCGACCAACCGATTGGCTTATCCAGCAACAGCACCCCGTGCACGGGGCGCCTGGGGATCTTGCCCCCACGCTCCGCCGCTGCGCGGGTCGCTGCCCCCCGAGGGGGCCGCATTTCGCCTCGGGGCGACCCAGCGGCGAAACCCGTGACACGATCGTTAAGCACGTCCGAATCCCTGCCCCCCAAGGAGGCCTTCGCACCTTGGGGTGACCCGGCATCGCTCATCTTTACTCTTCAGGCTCGTTCTTGGAACGAGACGCAACCGCTTGCGCGATCAATGCATTCATGTCCGCCGCACGCTCCGTGGTGCGGTCAAACACAAAATGCAGCGTGGGAACGGTGTGAATGTGCAGTCGCTTGAACAACCCGGCACGCAAAAAGCCTGCCGCCTGATTCAAACCTTCCTGACAGGCCACCGAATCTCCAGCGAGCAGACTGAAGAAAACTTTAGCGTGCGCGTAATCGGGCGTGACTTCCACCGCCTGAATCGTCACCATCCCGACCCTAGGGTCTTTCAATTCGCGCGCAATCAACTCCGTCAGATCCCGCTGGATCTGATCGGCAACCTTGAAGGCGCGGTTGGGGGTGGCGGCTTTTCTGCGCACGGTTCAGGTCGGGTCCATTAGAGCGTACGGGCAACTTCGCGAATCTCGAAGAACTCCAGCACATCGCCCTCTTGGATGTCGTTGTAGTTCTTGATGTTCAAGCCGCATTCGAAGCTCTCTTTGACCTCTTTCGCATCGTCTTTGAAGCGCTTGAGTGAGTCCAGCTCTCCCGTGAAGATGACCACGTTCTCGCGCAGCAAGCGAAGCCGCGCAGTGCGCCGCACCACACCTGCAGTGACCATACAACCGGCAATCGAGCCGATTTTGGAGACCTTGAACACCTGACGAATCTCGGCCGTGCCGATGACTTCTTCCTTCTTGTCCGGCGTCAACATGCCTGACATGGCGAGCTTCAGCTCGTCCACCGCGTCGTAAATGATGTCGTAGTAGCGAATGTCCACGCCGTTGTTTTCGGCCAGCTTGCGCGCACCTGCATCAGCACGGGTGTTGAAACCAATGATGACGGCTTTGGAGGCAATGGCAAGGTTGACATCGGATTCGCTGATCGCACCCACGGCCGTGTAGACCATTTGCACTTTGACCTCGTCGGTCGAGAGCTTGAGCAAGGACTGCGCCAGCGCCTCTTGTGAGCCTTGTACGTCGGCCTTGACAATGATCGGCACCAGTTTGACTTCGCCTGCCGTCATGTCGGAGAACATGTTCTCCAGCTTGGCGGCTTGCTGCTTTGCCAGCTTGGTATTGCGGAACTTGCCTGCGCGGTAGGTTGCGATTTCACGGGCACGGCGCTCGTCAGCCATCACCATGAATTCGTCACCCGCCTGCGGTACTTCGGTCAAGCCCTGGATCTCGACCGGGATGGATGGCCCAGCTGTCTTGATGGTTTTGCCGTTTTCATCCAGCATAGCGCGCACGCGGCCAAACGTTTGACCCGCCAGCACCACATCGCCTGTTTTTAGCGTTCCTGATTGCACCAGGATCGTCGCAACGGGGCCGCGACCTTTGTCCAGCCTGGCCTCAATCACCAAGCCCTTGGCCATGGCATTGACGGGCGCACGAAGTTCCAGCACTTCAGCTTGCAGCAGCACTTGCTCCAGCAGCGCGTCGATGCCAGCGCCTGTTTTGGCGGACACGGCCACGAAGGGAGACTCACCGCCAAATTCCTCGGGCACCACTTCTTCAACGACCAGCTCGTTTTTCACGCGCTCGGGGTTGGAGTCGGGTTTGTCAATCTTGTTGATGGCCACCACGATCGGCACACCCGCCGCTTTGGCGTGCTTGATGGCCTCTTTGGTTTGCGGCATCACGCCGTCGTCTGCCGCCACCACCAGAATCACGATGTCGGTGGCTTTCGCTCCACGTGCACGCATGGCCGTAAAGGCCTCGTGTCCGGGTGTGTCCAGGAAGGAGATCATGCCGCGCGGTGTTTCCACGTGGTACGCGCCAATGTGTTGGGTAATGCCACCGGCTTCGCCCGATGCCACTTTGGCGGTACGGATGTAATCAAGAAGCGAGGTCTTGCCGTGGTCAACGTGGCCCATCACCGTGACGACAGGCGCTCGTGGCAACAACTCAGCATCTTGCTGCAATACTTCGTCTTCAGTGAACGCTTCGGGATCATCCAGCGAGGCGACGATGGCTTTGTGGCCCATCTCTTCCACCAGAATCATCGCCGTGTCTTGATCCAGCGGCTGGTTGATGGTAACCATCTGACCCAGCTTCATCAAATGCTTGATGACCTCTGAAGCCTTGACGGCCATTTTGTGCGCCAACTCGGCGACGGTAATCGTCTCGGGCACGTGCACTTCAAAAATGCGCGCTTCGACGGCTTGAGCCGGGGCGTGGTCATCCCGATCCCGGTCATTGCTGCCACGCCGACCGCGCGGGCCGGCCCGCCAGTTGGTGGAGCGCCCAGCACCCGCACCCGTGTCGCCGCGCGTGGGAATGCCTTTTTTCTTGGCTGGGTCGCCGGCCCAACTGCTGGAAAGCTTGGCAGACTTGACTTCTTTGCCTGCGCCTCCAGGCGCTGCGCCTGTGGTGGCAGAGCCTCCGGGTCGGGCGGGTTTCGCCTGGGTTGAACCTGCCGCAGGTTTGTGTAAGGTGCCCTTTTTGGCGGCGTCAGCGGCCGCTTTGGCGGCAGCAGGTGTTGCGATTTCAACTTTCTTCGGTGGCGGCGGTGCCTTTTTGGCGGGTGCTGACATCATCAGACGAATGGCCGCAGCCTCAGCCTCGGCTTTGCGTCTGCGATCTCCTAAATCAACCGCGCGGGCGGCATCTTCAGCGGCTTGCACTTTGGAGTCGGCTGCCGCCTTGTCGCGCGCTTCAGTCTGGGCCAGTGCCAGTGCGGCTTCTCTTTCCTGAGCCTGGGCCTTGGCAGAAACTTCGGCCGCTTTAGCTGCTTCGGTCTTGACAGAGCCAGAATCCACAGCCTCGTGCGCTGCGGCGGTCTTTTGCGCTTCGATGGCCAAGGCAGCGGCGCGGTCAGCCGCATCGCGTGCGCGCTGCTCCTGCTGCTCGCGCTCCAGGCGGCGTTGAGTCAGCTCTTCTTCCTGACGACGAATCAACTCGGCCTGACGGCGTGCTTCTTCTTCACGGCGGGCAAGCTCAGCGCTGTCAATGATTGGCGCTGAAACGGTTTCCTCAACCGGCTCTGCAACGGCTTCAGCAGGTGCATCAACACCTTCTTCGCGGCGCACAAAAGTGCGCATTTTTTTGGTGGCGACAGGAATGGTGCGCACTTTGCCGGTGGCATCGGCCTGCTTGATCTCGGTGGTCGATTTTTTGACCAACGTGATCTTCTTGCGCTCAGGGCTTGCGGTGCCGTGGCTCGCCTGTAGATGCGTCAGCAGGCTGTGCTTGTCCGCATCCGTGAGCGCGTCGGAAGCGGCACCCTTTTGGACACCCGCCGACTGCAACTGCTCAAGCAGCGTGGTGGTTGATTTCTTGAGTTCGGCGGCAAACTCGGCGACGGTCGTACTGGACATTTGTGGGGTAACCTTTTACTTCAGCGTTCTTATCAGCGTAATTTCTGGCGTAACTTTTGGCGCAGTTTTGAGCGTTCATGACCATTACTCTTGAGCAGCGGCTTCATTGGCAAACCAATGTTCGCGTGCTTTCATGATCATGGCTTTGGCCTCAGGCTCGGCTTGCCCGGTAATTTCGATCAGCTCGTCAACCGCCAGGTCGGCCAGGTCGTCGCGGGTGTGCACGCCACCATCGGCCAGCTTGCCAATTAGCGCAGGCGTCAAACCCTCTAGATCGCGCAAGTCCTGCGAGACCTCGTCAACGCTTTCTTCGTGGGCGATTTCCATCGTCAACAAAGCGTCTTTGGCACGGGTGCGCAGCTCGTTGACGGTGTCTTCGTCAAAGCTCTCGATCTCCAGCATCTCTTGCAGCGGCACATAGGCCACCTCTTCAAGACTGGTAAAGCCTTCGGCGATCAGGATATCGGCGATTTCTTCGTCTACATCCAGCTTTTCCATGAAGAGCTTGCGGCCTGAGTCGGTCTCGGTCGCCTGCTTCTGGGCGGACTCAGCGGCATCCATGATGTTGATCTTCCAACCGGTGAGCTCGGATGCTAGGCGCACGTTTTGCCCGCCGCGACCGATGGCAATCGCCAGATTTTCTTCATCCACGACGACATCCATCGCATGGCGCTCTTCGTCCACGACGATGCTGGAGACATTGGCAGGTGCCAGCGCGCCAATCACAA
>JANNFW010000138.1:0-3072 GCA_031380235.1 Rhodoferax sp.
GACCAGTTTGGCACGCCCGAAGAGGTCTACTCACGCCCCGCTTCTACGTTTGTCGCCAGCTTCATCGGCTCACCGCCCATGAACCTGCTGAAAAACGCGCCCAACGAGCAAAACGGTGGCAAAGCAGGCACCATTCTGGGCATTCGGCCGGAGCATCTTGATGTCACTCCGACGGGTTGGGCCGTGAAGGTCGAAGCGATTGAAACCCTAGGTGCCGAGCGTCTGGTCTACTGCAGCATGAACGGCGAGCAGATGATCGTACGCATCGACGAGCAGCACACGCCGCCTGCGATTGGCAGCAGCTTTCACGTCACCCCGCGCGCGGATCGGCTGCATTGGTTTGACAAGGAAACGGGCAAGCGGATTTAAGCAATGGCAATTCACAACTGGCCCTACCCCCGCTGGATAGCCCACCGAGGCGCGGGCAAGCTAGCCCCCGAAAATACATTAGCCGCCTTCCGCTTGGGCGCAAGTTACGGCTACCGCATGTTTGAGTGCGATGTGAAGTTGAGCGCCGACGGCGTGCCGTTTTTGATGCACGACTCGACGCTGAGCCGCACCACCAATGCGGCGAACAAACTTGGCCGCGCCAACGATGAAGTTGCAGGCGACCACCCCTGGCAGACGCTGTCGCAGCTCGACGCAGGCAGTTGGCACTCGCGCGCCTACGCGGGCGAGCCGCTGCCCACGCTGGACAACATTGCCGAGTTTGTGCAGCGCAATGGTTACGCGCTGAATATCGAGATCAAACCGACGCCTGGCACCGAGCTCAACACCGGCAAGATCGTCGCGCACGAGGCCGCGCGCCTGTGGAAAGATTCCGCTGTGCCGCCGCTGCTGACATCGTTTGAAGTCGATGCTTTGAATGGTGCTTACGCCGCCGCACCTCACCTGCCACGCGGCCTGCTGCTGGATGCGATGAAGCCCAACTGGCTGGAGATCGCCTTGCAGCTCGACTGCATCGCCATCGTGTGCAATCAGGTGCTGTGGGACCAGTTCAGCGTGGCGCAAGCCCACAGCGCAGGCTTCAAGTGCTTGAGCTACACCGTCAACGACGACTGGGCCGCACAACGCCTGATTGACCTGGGCACCGACGGCATCATCACCGACCGGGTTGACTTGTTCACGCCTGTGGCGATGAGCGACGCGGTTTGACGACAACCTACTGTTTACTATGATAAACGTAGCTTGTTATGCAATATACCCGAGAGCTAGAGCACTATTTGGTTGATAATTTTGCTGTTTTTAGCGTTTTGGATACTAAAATTAACCTCAGAGTTAATTTTTGACGATTGTCCCACGCCATCCCTTCATCATCACCCACTGGCTGGTGGCCACACCCAACACCAACGCAGCGTAAGTGGCCATCTTGCCGTCTCGGCCAAAGAACACCAAGCCCAGCAGCAGCACGGCAATGCACACCGCGAAATTGACCAGCACCTGTGCCCACCCGGCGAGCAGGGCTTGCTGTCGGCGCATGATTAGCTTGGCCAATAGGGGCATCAGCACCGCCATGAACGCGGCGGGTGCCGCAAAATTCAATGCGTGAATCAACACATCAAAAAGTGGCATACGTAGTTTCTGGAAAGCTTTTGGGGAGCAGTTTTGGCAGGGATGATGGGGTATTGACATGGCGCAAAAGCCGACCGTCGGCACAAATTTTATAATGTTGACATGGCAGTCTGGGCATTAGGCATCAATCACAACACGGCACCGCTGGATTTGCGCGGTCGCTTCGCGTTTGCGATTGATCAAGTAGAGCCTACTCTGGCGAGTTTGCGCAACGCGTTGTCGGGGCCTGAGGCGGCGATTATCTCCACTTGCAACCGCACTGAAATCTATTGCGCGGGGCCTTCGCAGTCATCGCAATCGCCGCAGTCCACCACCGACGCGATGAACCACACGGTGGACTGGCTGGCGAAGTCGGGTGGCGTAGCGCCTGAATTGCTTCGGTCGCACTCCTACACGCTGCAAGACGGCCATGTGGCGCGCCATGCATTTCGGGTGGCCAGCGGGCTCGATTCGATGGTGCTGGGCGAGGCGCAGATTCTGGGGCAGATGAAAAGCGCGGTGCGGGTTGCGACCCAGGCGGGTGCGCTGGGCAGCACCTTGAACCAGCTTTTTCAGCGCTCGTTTTCAGTCGCCAAGGAGGTTCGCTCTTCCACCGAGATTGGCGCGCATTCGATCAGCATGGCCGCCGCCAGCGTGCGCCTGGCGAGTCAGTTGTTTGAAGATTTGCGCCAGATTCGCGTGCTGTTTGTGGGTGCGGGCGAAATGATCGAGATCGCCGCCACGCACTTTGCGGCGAAAGAACCCAAGTCCTTGACCGTTGCCAACCGCACGCTGGAGCGCGGCGAGCTTCTGGCATCGCGCTTTGGTGGCAGCGTGATGCAACTGGCCGACTTGCCGGATCGCCTGCATGAGTTTGATGCTGTGATCAGCAGCACCGCCAGCACGTTGCCCATCATCGGTCTGGGTGCCGTTGAGCGCGCCCTGAAAAAACGCAAGTACCGCCCGATGTTCATGGTCGACCTGGCCGTGCCGCGCGATATTGAACCCGAGGTCAAAGGCCTGCGCGACGTTTATCTGTACACCGTGGACGATCTGGCCAAGGTGGTGCAGACCGGCCAGGCCAATCGGCAGGCCGCCGTGGCGCAGGCCGAGGTCATCATCGATGCAGGCGTGCAGAGCTTCATGCAGTGGATGGGCCAGCGCGACCCCGAGCACGGCGTGGTGCCGCTGATTCAGCAGCTCAACGCGCAGGCCGACGAGTGGCGGGCCCTGGAACTCATACGGGCCCGCAAGATGCTGGCGCGTGGCGACAACGTAGAAGCCGTGATGGAGGCGCTCTCTAAAGGATTGACGCAGAAGATGCTGCACGGTGCGTTTGCCGAGCTGCGCACGGCGGATGCGGAGTCGCGCGAACGGGCTACGGCGGCGGCGCAGCACTTCTTTTTGCGTAAAGAGCGTTAGCTAAGCGTTCGCAGGCGTGACGAACGCTCTGCGTTCGCATAAAGAATTGGGGTCAGAGTCCAATTTTTTGTACCCCAACTTATCCAAATCAAATGTCGG
>JANNFW010000410.1:0-2308 GCA_031380235.1 Rhodoferax sp.
TGCGGCATGGCGTTGAGCTTGGCCCCGGCCAGCTTCATCTGCTCGTACTCCAACAGCCGGCGCACCAGCTCGGCGCGTGGGTCTTCCGGTTCTTGGCCTTCCGCCACTTTGCGCGGTGGCAGCAACATGCGGGACTTGATCTCGATCAGCATTGCTGCCATCAGCAAATACTCAGCGGCCAACTCCAGGTTACGGGCCTTGATTTCTTCGACGTAGACCAAATACTGGCGCGTGACACCCGCCATCGGGATGTCCAGGATGTTGAAATTTTGCTTGCGGATCAGATACAGCAGCAAATCCAGCGGGCCTTCAAACGCCTCCAGAAAAACTTCAAGCGCGTCTGGCGGAATGTACAGATCCTGCGGCATCGCAAACAGCGGCTCACCGTATAACCGTGCAAGGGCGACCTGATCAATCACCTGCGGCATGGCCGTGGTGGTGCCGTCGTTGATGCGAGTGGTTGGGGGCAGGGTGGCTGTTGCAATCATCGCCAGGTAAGCAAGATTCGGAGTTGTTGCATCAGCACAAGTTGCTACAAAATAAATAGCTAGTCATGCATGTTATTCGAGAGCTAGAGTGCTATTTTGTATAAAATATACGCAAAATCATCAAAAAACAGGTTCAATATACCCATAATAGGTATATTGAAGGCCGCTGTGACTATTTTGCGTCCGTCTGGTAAACGTACGGCTTTTGCTCAACCTCACCCGCGCGGTAGTCACTCCAGGCAGCGCGGTCAACTGACTTGTCCCAGAGCAACGCGCGACCCGCACGCTGCTCAGACTCCAGCGACGGTTTGTCGGCCTTCAGTTTGTCGATGAACAGGGTGACATCAGACTGGTAGTGCGGGCGGCGGAAGATGGAGGCAATCGAGAAGCTCATTGCACCATTTTATTCCATTCTCAAATTCTGACTGTAAGGTGTTTCGCCGCCCGGCCGCGGCTCGCGCACTGTCGTCGTCGGCGCGCATACTACACTAACGTTATGGAAATGGAATTACAGGATTGACGATGCTCACCAATCGTTTGAAGAGGATATGCACCATGGGACTGATGTCTGCCTTGCTGGCGCTGGTGGCCTGCGACCCGCAGCGCATCAGCGAGCTAGAGGAAGGCGTGTCCACTGAAGCGGATGTGCGCGCGCGTTTCGGCGAGCCTGAAAAGATATGGGATGCGCCCGGTGGTGGCCGCACTTTTGAGTACAACCGTCAACCCGAAGGCCACAAAAACTACCATATTACGATTGGCACCGATGGCAAGATGACCTCACTGCGTCAACTCCTGTCCCCTGAGAATTTCGCCAAAATCACGCCCGGCATGATGGTAGAAGACGTGCGTAAATCCTTGGGCAAGCCGATGAAAGTTACGCCCTACGAGCCCAAGCGCGAGATTCATTACGACTGGCGTTACATGGATGGCACGAATGCATCCGACTCAAAAATCTTCACGGTGATTTTCAATGCGGATTTGCGGGTGGTGTCTACCGCGTCAGCGCGCGATCCATCGTTGGATCCGAAGTAGCGTCATCAAAAGTATTAAATAGGATCAGGCTTCTGCCGCGCTGCGGGCAGAGCACTGGCCAGCCGGAGCATCGCCCAGTAGCCTGGCTGCAACTCCATGCGATGCGCGACATTGTTGCGCTTCAGAATGCTGTGCGCCAGCGGCAGTTTCCAGCAAGCCAACTGCGTGAACATGTGGTGCTCGCAGTGGTAGTTCACCCAATATGGAGCAATCAGGACGCGCTCGATAAGGTTGGCGTGCGTTGTGCGCGCGTGGCGCAGCGGGTCGTGCTCATTCTTCGCCACCAGCGCGTGCTCGGAAATATTGCGCAGGCGGGTGATGAGCGGCAGCCAGGTCATCATCGGTAGCAGCCACATCAACGCCCAGGCCCACCACAACCCGGCTGCGCTGAACAGCAGCAGGCCCACGGCGTTTTGAAAGTAGAAGTGCGGTTGCCGTTTCAGCTCAGCCGCCAATACCGCGAGCAAAGTCTCACCGCGCTGACGCGCCTTGAGTGCTGCGGTTAGCGTACCCAAGCGCTGCTTGTAAAACGTCTGCCCAGTCAGGTCGCGGATCATCTTGCGTTTGAGAGAATTGCGAGAAATCGGGAACGGGGCAGACAGAATCAGATCAGGGTCATCGGTCTGCTGCACACAGCGGTGGTGCTGCAAATGGTAGGCGCGGTAGGCGTGCAAATCGGTGCCGCAAAACCACTTGCCGACAAAATCATTCACCTTGCGGTTGGCATGCAGCGCGCCGTGCGCCGCGTCATGCATCAGGATGAACAGCCCCAACTGGCGGTTGCCGAT
>JANNFW010000421.1:0-1830 GCA_031380235.1 Rhodoferax sp.
GAACTGCGATAGATTAGCATCCTCTTGAGTCTGCCCGAGGAGGCAACGGATGACAGCCCTTACGACAGCGGAAATTGACAGCTACCACGAGCGCGGCTACCTGATCCCCAAATTTACGTTGCCCAGTGTGCGAATCGATGCGTTGCGTGCCACGTTGGATCAATTGATCCGGGACAACCCAGGCGTTCGACCTGAAAAACTGGTGAGCGCGCACACCGTTGGAAAAGACGGTGGCAAGAACGACGAGGGCGTGAAGGGCAGCAGCGCGTTCTTGCAGCTGGCGATGGAGCCCCAGATTCTGGATAGGGTGGAGCAGCTCATCGGGCCCGACATCATCCTGTGGGGCTGTCATGTATTCTGCAAACCGGCCGGGGACGGCCAGGAAACGCCATGGCACCAGGACGGCCACTATTGGCCGATGCGCCCCCTGGCGACTTGTACCGTGTGGGTGGCGCTGGATGAATCGACGGTGGAGAACGGCTGCCTGCGTGTCATTCCTAAATCGCATGCGCAGAAGTTCACGCATCCGCACTTACTCGAAGACAGAACCGACCTGGTGTTGAACTTGAGAACCCGCGAAGACGCGTTTGATGAGGCTCAGGCGGTCAATCTGGAATTGCAGCCGGGGCAAATGTCGATGCACGACGTGTACATGATTCACGGGGCTGCCGTGAACCACTCGGTTAAAAGGCGTGCAGGCGTGGCGCTGCGTTATATGCCAGGCACGTCCGTTTTTGAGCGTGATTTGAATCCGGCAGACGGTAAGTCAGGCGTTGCTGTGGCTTTTGCAACGCGCCCGCTGTGGCTGCTGCGAGGCGAAGACAAAACAGGCCGCAATGACTTTAAAGTGGGTCATTACGGCTGAACATGCCAGCAAATTAACCGCCTTTTTTAGGCCGCTTGCCAGGGTTCTTCTTGCTGTTGGTCGAACTGCCGCGCTCCAAGCTGCGCAACTGGCCGCGTGGGGCGGTGAAGTTGACACCTTTTGGGGGCACAGGGCGCCGGGTGGCTTTGCGTTCTGCTTCGGTGCGGGGGGCTTGTGCCATGAAAAAACTCCGGTAAATGGGTAGGGTCGGGTTGACTTAGCCCTCGATTATCCCGCAGATTGACAGTCGTTCCTCTGCGGGTGTTAAAAATACCTATTATGGGTATATTGAACAGAATAATGCCTTGGAGGGCTGATTTCTATACGTTTTAAGGCTCTAGCTCCCGTATAAATTGCATAACAAGCTATTATAGTTATAGCTAATGAGGTGCTCACTACTGCGTCTGAGCCAGTGGCAGATTGAGCAGCAGGTTCTGCGGTTTGAGTTTGACCAGTTTGCCCGCCGTCATCGCCAGCCCCAGGTAAACCGGCTTGCCGGCCACGTCGCTGCGCATGTCGTGGGGGTTTTTGAAGGTCAGTCGGAACAGACTCAAGAGGCCCTGCATGCGGGCCGACTCGACAGGGCGGTCTTCGTACAGATCATTGAGCAGCGCGGTGGATTCCACGTCCAGCCCAACGTGCCAGCGCCAGTTGGCATCTTCGATTTTTTGCTCAGGCTGGATCGTGACCTGCACACCGAGAAAATGCGCCACCCAGGCCTCCAGCACACGCGCAATCGCCTTCAGGCCGGAGCGCGCTCGCGTCATGTTGAGCACCAGACCGTGACTCAAATCCGCGCTGATGTTGTGCGTGAGGTCCAGCAGGAAGTTGTGCCGATCACTCTGCTGCCAATATTGCAGGGCGTTGCCATCGTTGAGCACTTGCAGATTGACCTCGCGCATCGGCGCATTGCTCTGTGCCAGAAGGCGGCCAATGTCGCCCAGCCCGCCGGTTTCATTGAGCAA
>JANNFW010000492.1:0-1576 GCA_031380235.1 Rhodoferax sp.
GTAGCGCGCAGCGTGGGCCAGCCAGCCGGTTGATGTGCTTGAGAAGTAAGCGTACTCAGCGCTGAATAGCTCGTCTGCCTGCGCGTAATCTTCTGTTTGCACAAGCCAGCATTGATCGCAGACTTTGACTTTCAAAGGATAGTATTTTTCCGGTCTGGCGAGATCGTCACTCGTCAGGTAGGCATTCGAGGGTGGTGCGAAGCCGAGGTCGAGGAAAGTGTGCTCCAGCGGCGAAGCGCAATGACGACACTTCACAGCCTTACTCCTTTGAATTGATCATCGAGCAGGGGGTGCCTAGCGTCCCTGTCGGAAAGTTCAGCCACGGCCAATGGCCAGGCAATCGACAGCCTGGAGTCGATCGGGTTGAGGCCAGCTTCAGCGCCCGGGACGTAGGCGGTTGAATGCAGGTAAAAAAGCTCACTGTCATCGGCAAGCGTCTGGAAACCATGGGCGAAGCCCTCGGGTATCAGCAACGCGCGGCAATTGGTGGCTGAAAGCTCCAGTGCGTACCAACGCAAAAAGGTGGGTGATTCGCTGCGCAAGTCCACGGCAACATCCCAGACTGCGCCACGCAAACACGTCACGAGTTTCATCTCCGCATGTGGGGGGTGCTGAAAATGCAAGCCACGCACGGTGCCCTGCTTTTGCGTGAGGGTTTGATTGATCTGGGCGATGGGTTTGTGCCAGCCTGCAATGGCGAGGTCATCCCCGCAAAACAGGCGCGACAGGAAGCCTCGGGCATCCCCCAATCGCTGGCGTTCAACGATCTTGAGTTGTGCCAAGGGCGTGTCAAAAAGGGTGAACTGGCTCATGATGTAGCAAAGTGCTCGTCGGCAGTTTCGTAAGCGTCAATGTCTGCGTGGCAGAGTGCAACCGCGTTGGCCCCATCGTGGTGCTGACGATACCAATGCATTGTGCGCCGCACCGACTTCTCCAGCGGCCATTGCGGTTTGAAGCCGAGCAAGCTGCGTGCCTTGGCAATTTCAAGGGCCAACCAACCCGCTTCATGTGGGCCTTCGGTTCCCTCGCCCCAGGTTACTTGCCCCTTGCCGTAGCTGTTTTGGGCAAGCTGCACGACCTGGCGCACCGTCTCCGCTTGGTGGGTCTCAGGACCAAAATTGTAGGCTCCCGACAAAGTTGGACGTTGCCAGAGTTGTTCTGCAAGCGTGGTGTAGCCCGCAAGGGGCTCCAGGACGTGCTGCCAGGGGCGGATGGCTTGCGGGCGGCGAATATGCAGTGGTACGTTTGCATTCCAGGCGCGAATGGCATCGGGAATGAGCCGGTCTTGCGACCAGTCGCCACCACCGATGACGTTCCCAGCGCGGGCCGACGCAACGGCAATGCCTTTTTCGTGCAGATAAGAGTCCCGATAACTCGCGATGACCATTTCGGCTGCCGCTTTACTGGCGCTGTAAGGATCCCGACCACCCAGCGCATCGGCTTCACGATAAGGGAAGGGCTGTTCCAGATTGTTATAGACCTTGTCAGTGGTAACTGCAACGACCACTCGGACCGAGTCCAGCGGACGAAGCGCATCCAGCACGTTAGCAGTGCCTTGAACATTGGTGGAAAAGGT
>JANNFW010000510.1:0-3672 GCA_031380235.1 Rhodoferax sp.
GCACGGGCAGGGTACGATAGCCTTTAGCTTAACCACCAGCATTCATTGCAAATCTATCCCGCCCATGGAGGACACCACACCCCGCATCGCGCAAACCGCCTCGCCTGACGGCCCCAGCACGAAGCTGCTTGGAGCTTGGACAGCAGCGCGTTTGGCAGAGCCCGCAACTTGGGCCAGCGTCAACAAGGTGCTTGGGCATGGCGATGCAGGTGCCGCCGCCGCGATTGAATGGGACTTGCGCGAGCTGCAAAGCCTGGACCACACGGGCGCGCAACTGTTGTGGAACGCCTGGGGCCGCCAATGGCCGCCCAAGCACCAGGAGTTGCCCGACCAGCAAGCGATGCTGGAGCGCGTGGCGAGCTACACCCTGAAGGGGCCGACACCAGCGGCTCAATCGTTTCTGCAAAAAGCACGCAGCACGCTCTGGCTTAAGTTCCTGGGCTTGGGCGGCATGCTGTTTCACCTGTTTGACCATGGCAAAGACCTGGTGCGGCTGCTGGGTCAGTTGGCGCTGGACATCGGCCGCCTGCTTCGCGCGCCGCACAAAGGGCCGTGGCGGGATGTCTCGGGCCACCTTTACCGCATTGGGGCGACCGCCATGCCTATCACCGCGCTGGTGGGTTTTTTGATTGGCGTGGTGCTGGCGTATTTAATGTCGCAGCAGTTGCGCCAGTTTGGGGCCGATGCGTTCATTGTGGACGTGCTGGGCATCTCGTTGATTCGCGAGTTGGGGCCCGTGCTGGCGGCGATCTTGATTGCCGGGCGATCTGGCTCGGCCATCACGGCGCAAATCGGCGTGATGCGGGTGACCGAGGAGCTGGATGCCATGAAAGTAATGGGCATCGCTCAAGGCTACCGGCTGGTGATGCCACGCGCCTTGGCGATGGCCGTCGCCATGCCCTTGATCAGTGTGTGGACGACCATTGCCGCCCTGGTGGGCGGCATGCTGGCGGCAGACTTGGTGCTCGGTGTCACGCCAGAGTTTTTTGCGGTGGCCCTGCCGTTGGCGGTGCAGGCATCCAACCTCACGCTGGCGGTCAGCAAGTCGGTCGTGTTTGGCTTGATGATTGCGTTGATCGGCTGCCACTACGGCCTGCGCATCAAGCCCAACACTGAAAGTCTGGGCGAGGGCACGACTGCCTCCGTCGTCACTTCGATCACCATGGTGATTTTGGTGGATGCGCTGTTTGCTGTCGTGTTCAAGGATGTCGGAATATGAGCGACGCATCAACCGTTGCAACGCCGACCTTCACGGAGCGGCGCCAGCAACCCAGGGATGTGATGGTGGACATTCAGGGGCTGTGGTCGATTTTTCGCACCGCCGGGGTTGAATCGGTCATTCACAAAGACCTCAATCTGACGATCACCAAAGGCGAAATGCTGTCCCTGGTGGGCGGCTCGGGCAGTGGCAAAACCGTGCTGCTTCGCAAGGTGCTGGGGCTGAACAAACCCTCGCGTGGCACCGTCACCGTGCTGGGCAAACCTGCGAGCGAGTTGGGCGCCGAGGGGGCTGCCAGCCGCGTCGGCATGCTGTTTCAGCACGGCGCGCTGTTCTCGGCCTTCAGCGTGCTGGACAACATTGCTTTCCCGCTGCGCGAGCTGCGCACCCTGCCAGACGACCTGGTGCGTGATGCCGCCCTGGTCAAGCTGCAAATGGTGGGGCTGGATCGCAAGCAGGCCGACAAAATGCCCTCCGATCTGTCGGGTGGCATGATCAAGCGCGTGGCGCTGGCGCGTGCCCTCATCATGGATCCGCCGCTGCTGCTGCTTGATGAGCCCACCGCCGGGCTGGACCCCGACAGTGCAGACGCTTTCTGCACGTTACTGCGCTCACTGCACCGCGAACTGAATTTGACGGTGCTGATGGTCACGCATGACCTGGACACGCTGTTTGAGCTGTCGACCCGGATCGCCGTGCTGGCCGACAAGCAGGTGATTGTGAGCGGCCCGCCGCGCGAGGTCATCGCATTCCCGCACCCTTTCATCCACAACTTCTTCCTGGGTGAGCGCGGGCAGCGCGCGATGGAATTGTTGCGTGAGTATCCCTTCGCGGTATAACCCCAACTGTCATGAGATAACCGTATGGAAAATAAATCCCACGCCATTGCCGCAGGCGCCTTCGTGCTGCTGGTCACAGCGCTGCTCGTTGCCATGGCGATCTGGCTCACGCGCGACACCAGCGCCAGCCGCATTTACGAGCTGTCCACCCGCGAGGCCGTCACCGGCCTGCAGCCGCAGGCTGGCGTGCGCTTTCGCGGCGTGGCAGTGGGCAAGGTGGTCTCCATCGGTTTTGACACGGTCACACCCGGCAATGTGCTGATCCGCATTTCAACCGACGACGCGGCACCCATCACCCGCTCCACCTTTGGCACGCTGGGGTTTCAGGGCGTGACGGGCCTGGCCTTTATCCAGCTGGACGACGGTGGTGAATCGAAGGAGCCGTTACCCACATCAGAAAATGCTGTCGCGCGCATCCCCATGCGCCCCGGCCTCTTGGCTAAGCTCACTGAGCAAGGTACGGCCTTGATGACCCAAGTGGAGGAAGCCAGCCGCAGGCTCAACCAACTGCTGGCGCCAGATAACCAGAAAATCGTCTTCACCGCGGTGCAGGACATCGGCCAGGCTGCCACCAGCCTCAAGCAGTTTTCTACCAACGCCGACCGCCTTTTAGATGCCCAGTTTGGCCCCGAACGGATGAACCTGCCCAAGCTCGCGCAGGACATGAGCACCGCGCTCAAATCACTGCAAGCCACGGGCGACAAAGTGGGTAGCAATGTGGACATCATGGGGGCCAGTGCCGACGAGGTCAAACAGATGGCCAGTGAAATTAAAACCGTCGCCAAGTCCATCAGCCAACCCGGCGGCGTGATGGACAAATTGAGCGAAGGCGTGCAATCCCTCAGCGGTGCGGGCCAGACACTTAGCGGCAGTACGCTGCCGCGCCTGAACCGCGCCGCCGACGAGGCCACCCGCGTGGCGCGCCAAGTCGGGCGCACGGCCGATGCCGTCAGCGACAACCCGCAATCCTTGATCTACGGCAACGGCCCCGCCACCCCCGGCCCCGGTGAGCCGGGTTTCACGCCGCCACCTTCGCGCGGCCAGTAGCCAAGCCATGAAGAGAACCGCCATGAATACTCCTGACTCAAAACAAGGCGCATTAAGCCGCTCACGCACGCCAGGTTCGGTGTTGACTGCCGTCTTGCTGTTGACCGCCTGTGCCGCCCTGCCCGACAAGCCTGTGCGCGCCGTCACCTATGACTTTGGCCCCGGTGCGGTCGTTGCCACCGCCGTTCAAACCAGCAACGCGGCGCTGGCTTTGCCACCGATCGCGTTGGCTGAGATTGAAAGCAGCGCGGCGCTCAACGGCAGCGGTGTTCTGTACCGCCTGATCTACTCTAATGCGCAGGAGTTGCGCGCCTACGCGCAGGCGCGCTGGAGCATGCCACCCGCGCAGTTGCTGCGCCAGCGCCTGAGTGCACAGCTTGGCAAAAGCCGCGCCGTGCTCAACCCTGGCGATGCAATAACTGGCACGGCGGGCAACGCCAGCCCCTGGGCGGTTCGCTTGGAGCTGGATGAGTTCAGCCATTTATTTGAATCCACCACGACCAGTTCGGGTCTGCTGCGCCTGCGGGCCACCGTCGTTCAGCCTGCCCCGCAAGGAGAAAAGCTGCT
>JANNFW010000158.1:0-1634 GCA_031380235.1 Rhodoferax sp.
GCCACTTCTTGCATGGCGATGTTGCCGGCGGCTCCTGGCTTGTTTTCCACAAACACGTTCTGGCCGATCGTCTTGGCCATCTCGCCTGCTACGGCGCGGGCGACAATTTCAGAGCTGCCACCTGGCGCAAATGGCACTACCAGGCGCAGTGGTTTGGTGGGCCACGCCGACTGCGCTTGGGCAAGGAAGGGGGAAGCAACCAGCGCGGTACCGCCAGCGCGGGCCAGCCACTGGCGGCGTGACACGTTGGGCTGGCAGCGCAGGGCGTAAAAGGCAGAGGTCATGGTGTGTTATTCGTGATGGGAGGGTGAAGACACCCGTCACCCGAGCTAGGCGCCCAGTAATTTCAGCCTGCGAAGGGTATCGCTGGCATCTTCAAATTGGGGATCCAACTTCAACGCGGTCTTGAACGACGCTGCTGCCGCCTTGTCGTCCTTGAGCTCGGACATCACGACGCCATAGTGGTAGTGAAAAACGGCAACTTTTGGATCGAGCTCCAGCGCTCTTTTCAAGCTCGTGCGTGCGCCGTTGAGGTCACCTGCTGCGCGTTCTGCCCAACCCAGCGTGTCGACGAAAGGGGCTGATTTTGGCGACAGGCTGACCGCCTTTTTTGCCGACTCGACCGCCGGTTTTTCTTGGCCGCCGCTGCCAAGCAATGCCCAAGCCATATTGTTATGGGCAATCGCTAGCTTGGGCGCTGTCGCGAGAACCTTTTCATACTGTCGCAAGGCGTCTTTCCAGCGTTTTGCGCCCTGCAACAAATCGGCCTGCTTCAAAACGATTTCAACCGCCGCCGGCGCCAACGCCTCGGCTTTGCCAAGTTGAGCGAGTGCAACGTCCCAACGGCCAAGTCGCGCCAGCGCATCGGAGCGATCTAGCATCAGTGGAACAAATTTAGGTTGCCGTACAAGACCCGCGTCAAATGCGGACAGCGCTTTCTCAAACGCCAGCGCCTCCATGTGCACGCGCCCCAATGCGCGCAGTGCGGCGGGATCCTTCGGTGCGAGTTGCGCCGCGCGCTCCAACGCGGACACGGCCTCTTCGCGCTGGCCCGCTGCTGCTGCGGCCACACCTCGAAAATACTGTGCAAACCGGTTGTTGGCCTCCAACTCACAGGCTTTTTGAAAGCTGCGCAGGGCATCCATCTGCCGCCCCGGTTGTTGCAAGTAGAACTCGCCCAAACTGATCAGCGGAGCAGTGGCTGTGGGCAGGATATCCCGCGCCCGTTTGAACGATGCCTCGGCAAGCACCGCCCTTCCCAGAGACTGATGCAGGCGACCCCAGGCCAAATGCACGCTCGCTGAGGCAGGCTCCAACGCTTCAGCGCGCTTCAAGTACTGCTCAGCGTCAACCCGCGACCCTTCCGCCAATGACAGGCCCGCCATGGCAATCAAAGCTGGGACGTAGTTTTCATTCAGAGCCAAAGCGGCTTTGAACTGCTGCTTTGCTGCGGTCAAATTGCCTTTGAGCTGTTCACCCAAGCCCAACCTGTACTTTGCCGCGGCCGGCGTGGTCTCCTCGCCCTGTGGTGTGATGCCCGCTTGTGGAGTTTGCGCGCCACGCACCACCGGATTGGCCGTTGCAAGGCCGACTTGAATCAACAGTCCTACCATCAGGTTGGCTGCAAGAAAGGC
>JANNFW010000161.1:0-10464 GCA_031380235.1 Rhodoferax sp.
CAAGCCGTTTGACCTGGTGGAGGTGAAAACGGCTTGCTGATGAAGTCTTTGGCACCCGCCTGCAGCGCCCGCAGCTTGTGGCCGGGGTCAGCGGTGAGCGCGATCACGGGCAGGTAGGTTTCGTTGTCGTCGGCGGCCAGCGCCTCCATCACCTCAAAGCCGTTCATCACGGGCATGTTCAGGTCCAGCAAGATCAGGTCAAAGGCCTGTTCGTGGTGCAGCGCCGCCACCTCGGCGGGGCGCATGCTGGCCGTCACATTGTCATAACCGGTCTCCTGCAGCAACTGTTCGAGCAACTGCACGTTGGCATCCTGATCGTCAACGATCAAAATGCGCGCCGCCAAAATATCACGTGTTTCAAGCATTTCCATGCGTCTTTTCCTTCATTTCAGGCCCGGCTGATTTCTCTTCAGCGCGGGCAATTTCGACAATCTTTTTGGCAATCTCTTCAGGCGACAGCACAAAATCAATGCAGCCGGTGTCAATCGCGCTTTGCGGCATTGCAGGCTCGCCCGCCGTGCTCTGCTTTTGCGCAATGGTGATGCCGCCCACTTCGCGGATGCCGCACAGCGCCGCCGAGCCATCCCCGTCAAAGCCCGACACAATCACCGCAATCAGCCTCCCGTCCCAGCAATGGGTGAGCGAGCGCAAAAAGACGGTAATCACCTCCGACCAGCCTCTGATCTTGGAGATCGGCTCCAGGCGAAACCGCCCCTCGTCATCTACATGCAGCTCCCGGTTCGACGGAATGATGAACACCGTGTTGGCCTGCAGTTGCTGCTTCTCCTCAATCAGCACCACCGGCATGGCGGTGTAGCCGCCCAGCACCTCGTGCAGGCGCGTCGGTGCATGGGTGATGTGGTTGACGATGACGATGGCCACGCCCATGTCGGCAGGCAGGTTCTTCAGCAGACGGATGTAGGCATCCAGCCCCCCCGCCGAGCCACCCACACACACGATGGGGAAATTCTTCATCTCAACTCCCCCAGTTGACTCAACTGCCCCGCCTCCACTTGGGCGGGCTCCAGCTTCAGCGCCAGGTTGATGGTGTGCATCAGTTCCTTCACATGGATCGGCTTGGTCAGGTAGCGGTAGCACCCGGCATCCAGCCCGGCCTGGATTTCGCCGGGCATGGCACTGGCACTGAGCACCACCACGGGGATGGCGGCAGTCAGCGGGTCGTTCACCAAAATCCGCAGCATGTCAATGCCGCTTAAGCCGGGCAGATGGGTGTCCAGCAGAATCACATCGGGCAGGGCGCTTCGGGCCAGTGCCAGGCCGCTGGCGGCGTCCCGCGCGTCCAGCAGGCGCACATTGGGCTGGCGCGCCATCAGCTCCTGCATCAGCAGCAGGTTGGCGGTGTTGTCTTCGATGTAAAGCAGCGTGTACAGGCCCGCCAGATTGCGCCGGGAATGGAAGCTCCGTTCCGCATCCACCATGGCGCGCGTCGGCTCCCGTTTATCCGCCCTTAATCCGCTGGCTGATGCCGCACTCAATTCCAGCTCTGTGGACATGCGGTCTCGGTAGGCAGCCACCGCATCGGCCGGTTTTTCGGCGCCGGGTGGGTGCCCATTCTTTTCGGAGGTTGGTTCGCCGGCCGGCTTCAACTCAATCCAGAAAACACTGCCTTTGCCCACGGTGCTGTTCACGCCAATGCTGCCCCCCATCAGCTCGACCAACTGCTTGGTCATCACCAGTCCAATGCCGGTGCCAGGCTCGGTGCGGCTCTCCTGGCCGAGCCGGTTGAAGGGCTGGAACAATTGGCCGATTTCGCCTGCGGTCAGGCCCTGGCCCGTGTCTTCGACGCAAATTCGCAGGTGCTTGGGGTTGTCAGTGTTGAACGACAGACGCACGCTGCCGCCCTCGTTGTTGTACTTGATGGCGTTGGAGAGCAAATTGATCAACGCCTGCTTCAGGCGGGTGCGGTCGGCGTGCACATGCGCCAGCGCGGGAGGGGTGTCAAAGTGAAGGCTGATGCCTCGGCGCTCGGCGTCTATCTCGACGATGGCCTCGCACTCCACCATCACGCTGGCCACCGACACGGTTTGCATCACCAGCTTGAGCTTGCCGGATTCGATGACGGCCAGATCAAGGATTTCATTGATCAGCTCCAGCAGGTACCAGCCCGCTTTCAGAATCTGATCCAGGCTGCGCTTTTGCCCTGGCGTGGGCGGCGGGTTGCTGGCATCCATCAACTGCGCAAAACCCAAAATGGCGGTCAACGGGGTGCGCAGCTCGTGGCTCATTCCCGACAAAAAGTCTGACTTGGCGAGGTTGGCCTTTTCAGCCAGCGCCTGCGCATCTTGCAGCTCGGCGTTTTTGTGCAGCAGCACCTGGTCCAGAAACTGCCGATCCGCCTCGATTTGTTTGCGCTCGGTGATATCGTTGAACACCACGCCCAGCCACGGTCGATCTTTCGGGCCGGTTCGAAATGCGTAGCAATCAAACCAGCGATTCAGGGGCGCAGCGTGGCGGGTCATGCGAGTGGGCTCGCCAGACGACAGCACCTGGGCGTACGCGTCAACCCATCCGCGCTCCAGGCCAGGCATCAGATCGCTTGCCAGTTGACCTTGGGCATTGGTCAGCCCGGATTGCTTCTCAAAACTCGGGTTCAGCGCCACAAAGCGAAAGTCAATCGGCTTTTTAGCCTTGTCAAACACCATCTCGATAATGCAAAAGCCCTCGTCGATTGAGTTGAACAAAGAGCGGTGGATTTCCTCGGATTCATACAATTTCTCCTCTGCCTGCTTGCGGTCTGAAATGTCGGTGATGACGACCAGCAGGCTGTGCAGTTCGTCGCCATCGCCCTGGGGTGTCACCGTCATCTGTGCCCAAAATCCCAGCCCTGCCGCATTGACCATCTGTACGTCGCATTGATCAGGTTGGCGCGTACGCAGCACCTGTTGGGTGAACAGATAGTGCGTATCACGCTGCGCTTTGGCCACGAAGCGGCGCATGGGCAGGTGGAACAACTGGCTGCGCGGCAGTCCCAACAGGCTGGCCGCTTTCAGATTGGTGTGCATGATCTCCCCGCCGGCGTCCAGGGTGATATAGCCCACCGGAGCCAGGTCATACAAATCCTTGTACCGGCTGCGCTCGGAGTCCAGCAGTAGCTGGGTGCTGCGCAGCTCCTCGTTTTGCATCTCCAGCTCAATCTGGTAGACCTGCAGCTCGTGCAGGGTATTTTTCATCACCGCCACATCGAGCAGCTCGCTCACGCCCAGTGGCTGTGCAGGGCGCGCGCGGGCAACACCCTCGGCCTCGCTGCGCAGCCGTGCCATTTTGTCGTCAGGCGTTGGCATCGTCCGCTCCCACGCGTTCAGTGGTGGCGATGGCGTATACATCGCCCAATTCATCGATCAGTGCGGTCGATGTCAGCGAGACATTGAGTACCCGGCCGTCCTTGGTCAAGCGCTGCGTGTGATAAGGGGCCAGCACCGCAGATTCACTCAGTTCACGCACCCGACTGAGCGCTTTGGCATGCAGCGCTTTGGGGATGCGGTCGCGCGCGTTCATGGTTAGCGCCTCGGCCTCGCTCCAGCCGTACAGGCGCATCGCGCCAGGGTTCCAGGCGGTGATGCGGCCATCGAGATCTTGCACGGTGATGGCATCATGCGCATCGCGCACCACCACGGCCAAACGAAGGAGCGCATTGGCCTTCTCCAACGCGTCGCGTGCGCGCACGGTCTCAGTGATGTCAACAAAGGTGATCACCACGCCTTCAATCACGTCGTCCAGCGTGCGGTAGGGCAGGATTCGCAGGGTGAACGATTTGCCATCGCCGCTTTGTACGTCGGTCTCTTTGGGCACCAGGGTCGCCAGAACCTTCTTGGCATCGTCCACCAGGCTCGAATAGCCGTTGAGGTTGGCCACAATGTGAGCAATCGGCCGCCCAATGTCGCTCAAGATCAGGTTGATGACCTGCGTGGCAGACGGTGTAAAACGCAATATGCGCAGCTTCTGGTCCACAAACACAGTGGCAATACCGGTGCCGGCCAGCAGGTTGTTCATATCGTTGTTGGCGCGCGAAAGGTCCGTTACCTTGCTTTGCAGCTCGGTGTTGACGGTGGCCAGCTCTTCATTGATCGACTGCAATTCTTCTTTGGAGGTCTCCATCTCTTCATTGGTGGACTGCAGCTCTTCGTTGACCGACTGCATCTCCTCGTTGGAAGATTTCAGTTCTTCGTTGGAGGTCTCCAGCTCTTCATTGGCGGCGTGCAGATACTCTTCTTTGGCCCGCAGCTCTTCATTCAGCTCGGCAATCTGGGCGGCGGCACTGGGGCTGGCAGGATGCGCGTCGCCAGGTGGGGTTGTGGTGCTGGTGGCGATTGGCATGGCCAGCACCTGCGGGCTTTGCACTTCTTCCAGCATGACCAAAAACAGTGGTGTCTCCAACAGTGAGCCACTGCTGGAGGTGACCGGGCAGACGCTCAAGTTCACCCGCGTGAAATGCCCATTGGTTTTAACCCGCAAGCCAGCGCAGTCCACCCGCGTCTTGGCCAGCACCGCGTGGTGCAGGGCTTTGGTGAGTTCAGGCTTCAAGCCCTCGCGCGCCATCTTCAGAATGTTGTTGATGCCCGCGTTGCCCTGGGTCGGCTCCAGGTACAGGCCGGTGCGCCCGTGCAGGTACAAAATATCGCCTGGGCCGTTGACCAGTGCTGCCACCGGGGCGACCTGCGCCAAAAGGGTCTGCTCGGTCAATTCCTGTAGCGATACCTTGGGCTTTGCAGCGGCTTTGCCAACCGCTGGCACCCGTTGAACCGGCGTGCTGGCCAAAAAGCGATCCAGCGCGGCGCGCCGGTTGCCCTGAAAGTCTTCTTTGCGTTGGTACACTTTGGCCTTGCGATCCAACACGCCAAACAGGCTGGTATGTTCGCCCACCGTCTCCGACGTGCCCAAAAACAGCAGGCCGCCGGGTGCCAGCGCGTAGTGAAACAGCGAGATGAGCTTTCTTTGCAGCTCAGCACCCATGTAGATCAGCAGGTTGCGGCAGCTCACCAAGTCCAGCTTGGAAAAAGGTGGGTCTTTGATCACGTCATGCTCGGAGAAAATCAGCATGTCGCGGATACTTTTGTGGATGCGGTAGGCGCTGCCGTCGGGCTCGGCGGTAAAAAAGTGCGCCAGGCGCTCGGGCGTGATGTCGCCCGCAATGCCGGCCGGGTACACGCCTGCGCGGGCGACCGCGATGGCGCGGCTGTCCATGTCCGTGGCAAACACCTGCGCTTTGTAGCCGCCCTTAAGCGCGTCCATCCTCTCTTGCAGCAAGATCGCAATCGAATAGGCTTCTTCGCCGGTGGAGCAGCCTGCCACCCAGATGCGAATCACGCTGCCCGCAGGCTTGCCGTCAAACAGCTTCGGCGTGACTTGATGCTCCAGCTGCTTGAAGGCTTCCGGGTCGCGGAAAAAGTTGGTCACGCCAATCAGCAGGTCGCGAAACAGGGCTTCGACCTCAACCGGGGTTTGCTGCAGGTACCTGACGTAGCCATCCACCCCGTCCACCTGGTGCACGGCCATGCGCCGCTCGATGCGCCGGTTGATGGTGCTGGGTTTGTACTGCGAGAAGTCATGCCCGGTCTGTGCCCGCAGCAGGATGAAGATTCTTTTCAGTGCATTCTCGGTTTTGGGCTGCGTGGGCGGGGCGGGCAACATGTTTTTGCCAAAGGCGTGGGCAATGTAGGCCAGCAACTGCACGGCCATTTCGGCGGCGGGCAGCTCAAAATCGACCAGTCCGGTGGCCAGGGCGCTGCGAGGCATGCCATCAAACTCGGTGGAGGCCGGGGTTTGCGCCATCACCATGCCGCCTTCGCCCTTGATGGCGCGCACGCCCAGGGTGCCATCACTGCCGGTGCCCGAGAGCACGATGCCTATGGCGCGTTCACGCTGATCTTGCGCGAGCGATCGAAACAGAAAATCAACCGGCAGGCGGTGCCCGCGCGGCGCAGCAGGCTCCAGCAGGTGCAGCGCACCGCTTAAAAACGCCATGTCGCGGTTCGGCGGAATGATGTAGACGCAGTTGATCTGCACCTGCATGCCGTCCTTCACTTCAAACACCTGCATGCGGGTGCAACGCTGCACCAGGTTGGTCAAAATGCTGTCGTGGTCGGGCGCGAGGTGCTGCACCAGCACGATGGCCAGACCGGGGTCGCTGTCAGCAGGCAGGCCGGAGAAAAATGCCTCAATCGCGGCCAGCCCGCCAGCGGACGCGCCAATGCCCACGATGGGGAATCCCTTGGCCACGTCGGCAGCCGCATTCGGCGCCACGTCCGGTGCCAAGTCTGATGTCGATTCGGCGGGAACAGCGTCGGGAACGTCGGGAACGGGTTTGGATTCAGTCATTTTTGCATCGAAGGTTCATAGAAACGCACCGTGTTGCGGCTGGCCGCTTTGGCATCGTACATGGCAAGGTCGGCCTTTTTAAGCAACTGGTGGATCGGTTGCAGCGAGCCCCGGAACACCACCGCGCCAATGCTGAAGGTGCTGGCGCAGGATACCCCCTCGAACTGAAAATCGGTAGCAAACGCGGCCAGAATTTTGGCTGTGACGCCGCGCGCCTCAATGGCTGCATCTTGGGCCTTGCCGCTTAAACCCTCCAGCAGCACCACAAACTCATCGCCACCCAGGCGCGCCACAGTGTCGCCCTCGCGCACGCAGACCTGCAAGCGCGCGGCGGCCTGCTTGAGCACGTGATCGCCCGCGTCGTGGCCAAAGGAATCATTGAGCGCCTTGAAGTGATCCAGATCCATGAACATCAGGGCGCAATGGTCGCCCGTGCGGGCTGAGTTGCGCATGGCGTGCTCCAGCCGGTCCATCAGCAGGCGCCGATTCGCCACGCCCGTCAACGCGTCTTGCAGGGCCAGCGTCTCCAGTTCGCGGTTGGTGGCGATGAGCTTCTTGTACATCAAGCGCAGCTCCAGCATGTTGCGGATGCGGGTTTTGACTTCGATCAGGTCATACGGCTTGGAGATGAAGTCTTTGGCCCCCGAGGCCAGTGCCCGCAATTTGTAGCCGGGCTGGGCGGTGATGGCCAGCACCGGGGCATAAGCCTCGGTTTCAATGGCGTTGAGGCCCATCATCACCTCAAAGCCGTCCATGCCGGGCATCTGCAAGTCCAGCAGTATCAGGTCGTAACGGTGCTGGCGGTGCAGCGCGCACACGTCCTGCGGAACCATCGTGGCGCTGACGCGGGTGTAGCCCTCGCTGGCCAGCAGCTCCTGCAGCAATTGCACGTTGGAGGCCTGGTCGTCAACGATCAGGATACTGGCGCTCAGCAGGTCAGCATCGGCAATCTTCATGGGGTCTCCAGCACGGTGGGTGGGTGGTCTGACAGCTTGTCTGATGCGTTCTTATGGTCGGTGGCGCGCTGGAACGCCCGGTCCAGCGCCGCCATGAACTCGCTCACCCGGATGGGCTTGGTGATATAGGCAAAGAACCCGGCGGCCAGGCCGTTCGCAATGTCCCGGGGCATGGCGTTGGCACTGAGCGCCACCACCGGGATGTGCGCGGTGGCGACCTCCTTGGCCAGGATGTCCAGCGCCTGGTAGCCGTTGATGCCGGGCAGGTTGATGTCCATCAGGATCGCATCGGGCAGCACGCTGCGTGCCGTCTCGATCCCGCTCAAACCATTGCTGGCGGTGAGCAGGCGTACATCAGGCCTGCGCGCCACCAGGTCTTCAATCAGCATCAAGTTGGCGGGGTTGTCCTCGACGCACAGCAAGGTGTAAGTGTGTACCGGGGGCTGGACTTGAACCAGTGCGATGTCTGCTTCAAGGCTCACGGTGTTGCTGGCCAACGGCGGCTGGGCCAGATTCAGCTCGATCCAGAAAATGCTGCCCGTGCCCACCGTGCTGTGTACGCCGATGATGCCACCCATCAGCTCCACCAGCCGCTTGCAGACCACCAGGC
The DNA here is from genome assembly GCA_031380235.1 of Rhodoferax sp. GTDB lineage: Bacteria > Pseudomonadota > Gammaproteobacteria > Burkholderiales > Burkholderiaceae_C > JANYCG01. The sequence goes on from JANNFW010000161.1 coordinate 7,903, forward strand.
CAATGCCGGTTCCCTCGTCGCCGCTGGCCTCTTGCCCGAGGCGGTTGAAGGGCTGAAACAGCTGCGCGATTTTTTCGGGCGGGAGACCCTCGCCCGTGTCGCACACCTCCAGACGCATGAAGCCAGGCGTATCCAGCGTGCACGTGACGGTGACGGTGCCGTCCACCCGGTTGTACTTGATGGCGTTGGACAGCAGGTTGATGATCACCTGCTTGATCCGCATCAGATCCCCGCTGATGAAGGGCGGTGCGTCAAAGTGCGGAAACACCAGTTGGATACCGCGCTTTTTGGCCTGCGGCCCCACCATGGTGAGGCACTGCTGCAAGACCTCGGCCACGCTCACGGGCTCGCTTGCCAGCGACAGTTTGCCGGATTCAATCAAGGTCAGGTCCAGCAGCTCATTGATCAGATCCAGCAAAAACCAGCCGGCGTGCAGAATCTGGCCAATGCCGCGCTTCTGCGCCACCGTGGGCTCGGGCAAGCCCGACTCCAGCAGTTGCGCGAAACCCAGAATGGCATTCAGGGGCGTGCGAAGCTCGTGGCTCATGTTGGAGAGGAAATCTGTTTTGGCCAGGTTGGCCTTGTCGGCCGCCAGGATCGCCGCTTCAAGCTCGGTATTTTTGTCCTGCAGCACCTGCTCCAGCCGCGCCCGCTCGGCCTCCACCCGCTTGCGCGCGGTGTTGTCGGTGCCAATCAGCAGGTAGCCGATGATCACGCCCATCGCATCGCGCAGCGCGGTGACCGACACCACGGCCGGCAGGCGGCTGCCGTCCTTGCGCACATAGGTCAGCTCGTAAATGTCTTCAATGCCGCGCGAGGCTTTGAACACCAGCGCCTCAAAGCCGGGCGCAATCGGCGTGCCCAGCTCGTCGCTCAGGGCACGGGCCCGGGCGATCACTTCCCTGGGGTCGGAAATGTCGGCGGGCGTGACTTTGTTCAGCACGTCGGCCGCCTCGTAACCCAGCATGCGTTCGGCACCGACGTTGAAAATTTGAATCACTCCGCGCGCATCCGTGGCGATGCTGGAGAAGTTGGCGCTGTAGAAGATGGCATCCTGCAGCGCGAAGGTTTTCAGCGCCGCTTGCTGATTCGCCTGCGGTTCTGGGCCCGCCTTCGGCTCTGGGTTCGCCTGCGGCTGGGGCTCCTGCGATGCCTGGGTGGTGGGTGCCACCGGTTGGGGGCTGATGGAAGGCTGGGTCATGGCGATTTTTTGAGGCGATCATGTTCCGGGGTTGCATTCAACGGGCAGTCAACAACCTCATAATCGCCAGTTTTTGACGCTGGGTCTGTACGTTATCGAACATAGCGGCGTGTTTTCCTGCAAGATTTGTAGGAAGGAGACGACACGCAGAACCGATTGCCGCTGATGGGGCAATCGGCGTTGTAACCGGATCATCGGGGCTGGATCACCAAACCGCCACCAAACCCGGGATTCCCATGAACACTTTGGCTCTGCCAGTGAACGCAGCCGTGCGCCAAGCCTACGCGTCGCCTGCGTTATTGAAGCCTGCGGTCGTTAAAACGCCGCATCCGCGCGAGAACGCTTTGCTGGCCGGGTTGCCCGAGGCGGAATGGAGCCGCTGGGCACCGCACCTGGATCTGGTGGAGTTGTCGCAGGGGGAGGTGCTGAGCGAATCGGGCCGCACGCCCGCCTATGTTTACTTCCCAACCACCGCCGTGGTGTCGCTGCTGTACCTGACGGTGGACGGCGCAACCTCTGAGTTCGCAGTGGTGGGCAAAGACGGCGTGGTCGGCATCTCGCTCTTCATGGGCGGCAATGCCACACCGAGTGAAGCGGTGGTGCAAAGCGCGGGCTGGGCCTATCGGCTGCGCTCACAGGCGGCGCGGGACGAGATCCAGCGCGCTGGCCCGGTGTTGATGATGATGCTGCGTTATTCCCAGGACTTGATTGCCCAAGTGGCACAGACTGCCGCCTGCAACCGCTACCACTCGATTGAGCAGTTGCTGTGTCGGCGCTTGCTGCTGAGCGTGGACCGCCTGCCCTCACGGGTGGTGTTCATGACGCAGGAGCTGCTGGCCAGCCTGCTGGGCGTGCGGCGCGAGGGCATTACCGCGGCGGCGCTGAAATTGCAGCAGGCGGGCCTGATTCGCTACAGCCGGGGCCGTATTGACGTGCTGGATCGCCGTCGGCTGGAGCAGCATATTGGCAACCCTGAGAGTGAGATGGATGATGTCGACCACGCGTTCTTCAGCACGCGGGCGCTGCCGCTGGCAGCCTGACCGTCTGTTGATGGTTACTATTAAATAAGTAGCTGGTTGTGCATGTTGTTCGAGAGCTAGAGGCCTAAAACACTATAAATTTGGCACTTTTTGGCTCTATTTTGGTAAAAATTAACCTAAGAGTTAATTGTGCCGGTATTTCTATCGTCATCATCAACGCTGCCGTAGATATGCCACACCGCGATGAAAAGCGCCGCCAGCACGGGGCCGAGCACAAAACCGTTGATGCCAAACACGGCCATGCCGCCCAAGGTTGAAATCATGATGAGGTAGTCGGGCAGGCCGGTCTCTTTGCCCACCAGGGCCGGGCGCAGCAGGTTG
>JANNFW010000610.1:0-5687 GCA_031380235.1 Rhodoferax sp.
AAGCCGTTTCAGCGACTGACTGATGGCGGGTTGGGTGACCTGCATCAACGAAGCGGCCTTGCGGGTCGTGCCACCCCGCATGAGTGCGCGAAAAGTTTCAATTTCGGTAAATCGCATTGATAAATAATTTTATCAAGTTAAAACAATAATTAAAAAAAATTTATGAATGGGGGCTTACGATGACTTATCACTTCACGTCACTTACACATTAAGCCATGCCACGCACGCGCCGCTGACCTGCCAAAGCCATGCATCAAATTGCCTTGAAATCAAATCGCGTCGCGCCGAGCTTGCCGGTCGGCGGCGGCTTTCGGGTTCAACGCAACCCGCAACTTGCGGGCTTAAAGTGTCTGCGGTGCGAGGTGCCCTACCCGCTGTCGTTGGCTCATCAAGGTTGCCCGGCGTGTGCAGGCCAGGGATTCCATGTCAGCCTGCGGGCAAGCTACAACCGCTTGCCGGGTATGTCACAGTACCTGCCTTACACAGCCTGGGCGTCCCTGGGAGAAGGCAGTACCCCCTTGACTGCTTGCGCAGCGCTGGCTGACACACTCGGTATCGCCCACTTGTCCATCAAGGACGAGTCTTGTAACCCCACCGGGTCGCACAAAGATCGTATGTCCGCCATCGGAATTGCGCAAGCACTTGACTTTGGTGCGCATACTGTCGCGTTGGCATCCTCGGGAAACGCAGCAGTGTCTGCGGCCCACTACGCGAACGCCGCCGGTTTGGCTTGCGAAGTGGCGGTCTACGACGCGATGGTTACCTCCTACGCCAAGCTGCTTGACGGTTATGGCGCCCAGCGCTTCAGCTTTGCCGACAACGAGGGGCGGTGGTCTTTCGTCCGTGAACGGGCGCAGCACCCTGGCTACTTCGCATTGACCAACTGTCAGTTGCCCGCATTGGGCAGTGCCCCTTTGGCGATTGAGGGGTACAAAGCGATCGCCTACGAATGCCATGCTGACAATTGCATACCCCACCACATCATGGTGCCCACCGCGCGGGGTGATTTGGCTTGGGGCATCTACGCTGGTTTTCGTGACTTGCTGCAGGCCAAGCTAATTACCTGCCTGCCAAAAATATGGATTGTGGAGCCATTGGCACGCTTGTCCGAGGTGTTAAACGGTGCCAGTTTGCATGGTGATTTTCCGGGCCACACGGCACAGTTTTCTACCGCAGGTTCCACGGTCACCTACCTGCAATGGCAAGCTGCGGTGGATTCCGGCGGGGGCGCGGTGGTGGTGACAGACAGCGCAGCACGAGCCGCCCGGTATCTACTCGTGCAACAAGGTTTCAGCGCTGAGTTGTGCGCTGCGGCGGGTCTCGCAGCTACACGTCAACTGCGTGCACGTAACCTGATTGCAGCCCCTGAAGAGGTGCTACTTATTTTGACCGCCAGCGCAACCCGTGACCCCAGCTGGCCAGATCCAGTTTTGTCGGATTGATCTCAGTTACTTATTTTTGTTGCCGGTTTCTATTGCCTGTTTCTTTCACCTACCCCCTGGAGCCACTTATGCCATCCATTCACCGCCGTACCTTGCTAGGCGCAGCCGCTGGCGGTCTTCTCGCCACTAGCCCTTTGGCATGGGCAGCCTACCCGGATAAGCCTATCAAACTCATCGTGCCGTGGGCTGCAGGCGGCAGTACCGATGCGATTGCGCGTGCGCTGGCGCAGCGTTTGAGCGAAACCATGGGTCAGCCGGTTGTCGTAGACAACCGCGCGGGTGCTGCCGGGCAAATCGGCACCGATGCCATGGCCAAGGGCTCCGCCGACGGCTACACTTTGGGCATCGTAGAGCTTCCCCACGCCATTGCGCCTGCTGTGGTCGCCAAGTTACCCTATGACCTGCTGCGCGACTTTTCACCCATCACGTTGATCGGTACCTCGCCACTGGTTCTGTTCACTGGTACCGGGGCAGAGAATGCGGACTTCAAGACCTTTTTGCGAAATGCGAAAGCTGCGCCCAAGCCGCCTGCCATCGCCCACAGCGGAGCGGGCACGGTGAGTCATCTGGTGGGTGAAATGTTTGCTGCACGAACCAACGTCAAGTTCAACATGATTCCCTATCGCGGCTCTGCGCCAGCATTGACGGATGTGGCGTCTGGCCTCGTCGCTGCACACTTTGCTACCCTAGCCAGTGGTGCTGCCCTGCTGTCAGCGGGAAAGATTCGCGCATTGGCAATCACGACCAATCGCCGTGTTGACTCGCCGTTGCTTCGGACACTGCCAAAGATGCCAGAACTGGGCTTCAGCGATTTCATTGTCAACCAGTGGTGGGCGTTGGTTGCGCCTGCGACGACCCCATTGGCAGTGCTGGATCGCCTGCGGCTGGAAACCATAGGCGCTTTGGCAAGCCCGAATGTGCTAAGCCGCATGTCCACCTTGGGTATCGATTTAAAGGGCTCAACACGCGATGAACTGCGCGCGTTCATGCGCAGCGAGGCCGATCGCTGGCAGGCCGTCGCCAAAGGAATTGGATTGCAGCCGCAGTAGACCAACGTTTTACGGAAGGTTCGCTAGCCCGCGACCCCGCTACCCCGCAAACCGCTTGCGGGTCAACGCCAGTGCAATCCAGAAGCCGCCTACCGCGTAAACCACCAGAACCGCCACATGCAGCGCTGCGTTGGTGGGCCATTGATCCATGAACAGAGGACGCACCAGCTCGACGGCGCGGGTCAGCGGCAAAAATTCTGACATCACGCGCACAGGCCCAGGCAGTTGATCGCGCGGGAAGAAGACGCCGCTTAGAAACATCATCGGCGTGATGAACAGCGTGAAGTAGTAGGTGAAGAAGTCGTAGCCTTTTGCCATCGCGTTGAAGATCAGCGCGATGCAACTGAAGGTGATGCCGACACCCACCAGGATGGGCAGGGCCAGCAGCAGCTTGGGGCTGTAAGACACACCCAACGCGAGCATGACGGCGAGAATCGCGATTGAGGTCAGGATGGACTTGAATGCAGCCCAGAGCATTTCGGCCAGCAAAATGTTGTCAAGGCTGACTGGCGCGTTCATGATGCCGTCCCACGTTTTCTGAACGTGCATTCGCGAGAAGGCGGAATAAAGCGCTTCAAATGATGCAGCATTCATGGCGCTGGTGCAGAGGTAGCCGCCACCCAGAAACACGATGTAGGGCACATGGCATTGCCCATCTTCACCTGCCCGACCAGCGCACCCATGCCGTAGCCAAAGGCGACCAGGGCGATCAGCGGATCCGCAATATTGCCCACCATGCTGGGGATGGCCAGCTTACGCCACACCAGCAGGTTGCGCATGAAGACAGGCCAGAAGCGCAGCGACAGGTTTGGCGCGCGCCACACGGAAGCGTTTACTTTCGTCATATGAGTTTTGCCGCCGGGCAGCCCCAAGGCAAAATGCGCCCCCTTGGGGGGCAGCGACCCGTGCAACGGTGGAGCGTGGGGGCCATCATCCCTCCTCCCTGATTTGGCGGCCTGTCATTTTCAAGAACAAATCTTCCAGATTGGCGGGGCGGTGCAGCGTGCGCAACTTCGGGTACTCGGCCAGTCCATCCAGCAATTGCTTGGCGTTCTGCGTGTAGAAAAACACCGTCTCGCCGCTGACTTCAACCCGTGCGGCCAGCGCCTTTAACGGGGAATCCGCCAGGGCCAGCGCACCCACGCCGTAGACCTCGACGACATCAGGCTCCAGGTGTTGCGCGATCAAATCACGCGGTGTACCTTCGGCAATCTTGCGGCCATGGTCCAGCACCAGCAGGCGCGCGCACAGGCGCTCGGCCTCGTCCATGAAGTGGGTCGTGAGCAAGATTGATTTGCCCTGCTGCACCAGCAACTGCAGGCGCTCCCACATGAGATGGCGCGCCTGCGGGTCCAGCCCGGTGGTAGGTTCATCCAAGAGCAGCAACTGCGGATCATTCACCAGCGCCCTCGCCAGTGACAACCGCCTGCGCATGCCGCCGGACAGCTCACCCGGTTTGGCGTTGGCCTTGTGCGTGAGAGCGGCGAACTCCAGCAGCTTGGGCACGCGGGCTTGGATGTCTGCATCTTTCATACCGAAATAACGGCCATACACCAGCAGGTTCTCGGCGCAAGTGAAGTCGGGATCCAGCGTGTCAAACTGGCTGACCACGCCGAGTTGCGCCTTGATCGCCAGAGCATGTTGCGGCATTTGTAATCCGCCGGACACCGAGCCGCCAGGGTAGAACGTGACCGATCCGTCGTCTGGCACGGTCAACCCCAGGCAGATGCGAATGGTAGTGGTTTTACCGGCGCCATTGGGGCCAATCACGCCAAGGCACTCGCCGGGGCTGATATCGAAAGAGACATCGTCCACCACTTTCGCATCGCCGTAGCGCTTGGTCAGCGCACGCACTTGCAGTAAATTTTTCTTCATCCGCCAATTGTCCGACAAGTAGGGATAGCCTCCGGGCGAAAAACGGCCTCAAAGTGCGGTAAATTCCACAGCTTAGCTTCCACCTCGTTTGCACGCCTCCCGTATGCCTCGCCCAAGCTTTCATGACTGCTGATTTGTCTGCCACGACCGCGCCCAAGAAGCGTGATGACTTGAACCCCGCTGACCTGCGCTGGAAGCTGTTGGAGCAGGATCATCTGATCCAAGGCGTGCTGGCCAGCATCAGCCAGGGTGTGGTGGTGGTCACGGTGGAAGGGCGTATCAGCACGTTCAACGAACGGGCGTGCGAGCTGCTGGACCTGCCAGCCAGCGCCTTGCAAAGCCACCCCACGCTGCATGAGATGGTGCAATACCAGTTCCAGCGGGGCGACTTTGGGCAGGATGTGGAACGCACCACGCCTGACCTGTACCGCTACCTGACCAAGAGCCGTGCCGACATCAGCAGCCATATCAACGAGCTGCCCCCCAGCTACACCCGCACCACACCCAGCGGGCGCGTGCTGGAGATCAAAACCAAACCCCTTACCACGGGCGGACTGATTCGCACTTTCACGGACATCACCAGCTATGCGCAGGTCGAACAGGCGCGCGAAAGATTGCATGCGTTGCTTCAGGCCACTCAGTCCATGGCCCAAGTGGGGGGGTCTGAATACGATTTTGTCACCGGGCAGACGCATTGGACCATCGAGATGTACCGCATGCTCGACACCTCGCCCGAAGAGTACACACCGACCGCCGAGACAGCACTGCAATTCTTGACACCCGAGTCGCTCAAGATCCTGAAGAAGGCGTTCGCACTGGCCCGAAAGCTGCCCGCCAGCGAGACACCCAAAAGTCACGATGTCGACTTAGAGCTGGTGACGGCAAAAAAACGCCAGATATGGGTCACCATCCGCACTATCTTGACCCAAGCGAATGGTCGGTTCGTCAAGCGGATTTCGGTGATCCAAGAAATCACCGCGCGCAAGCAGGCTGAGGCCGCCCTTCGCGCCAGTGAAGAGAACTTCAGGTTGATCACCTCGCAGGTGCCGGGTGTGGTGTTCCGCCTGGCGCTGGGCAACGACGGTACCCGCAGATACAGCTTTGTGAGCGACGGCGTGCGCGAACTTTACGGCGTGTCGCCCGAAGAGGTGATGGCTGATGCCAACGTGCTGCAAGCGCTCAGGCACCCAGATGACCAGGAGGTGATCGAAGCCGATCTGGCCGAGATGACCAACTCACGCTCAGCGAAGTTAATTCAGTTTCGCATCCGCTTGCTGGATGGCACCGTCAAGTGGGTGCAGATTGCGTCCAACCTGCTGTC
>JANNFW010000692.1:0-3620 GCA_031380235.1 Rhodoferax sp.
TGCGGCAGCATGCCCCAGTTCAACACGCCGTACAGCGTCTTGGCGGTGTAGTGAATGATCAGCGCGCCGCCGGGGCTGCCGCCGCTCATCACCAACTGGCCGGTGGCTTTGTCGAAGACCAAAGTCGGTGCCATGCTTGAGCGCGGGCGCTTGCCGGGCTGCACGCGGTTGGCAATAGGGTTGCCTGCGGCGTCGGTGGGTGCGAAGCTGAAGTCGGTTAACTCGTTGTTGAGTAAAAACCCGCCGGATAAACCGGGCTTGACGTTGACCATTTGCCGCGACCCAAAGCCGTCTTCAATCGTCGTGGTCATCGCAATCGCATTGCCAAAGGCATCGACAATGGAGATGTGCGATGTGCCGTATTCAGGTTGATCCGGCATCGGTGCGAACGAGGTTTTGGTGCCCCCAGGCACGCCAGGTTTGGCGGTTTTCATGCTTTGCGATGCAGGCTCTTGCCCGATCAGCTTGGCGCGATCAGCCAGGTACGCAGGCTCCAGCAGACTCATCCAGTTGCCCACAGGCGGTGCTACGAAAGCAGGATCGCCCACATACTGGGCGCGGTCTGCAAATGCCAGGCGCGAGGCTTCGCTGTACAGGTGCAGCCACTGCGCGCCGGGCAGGCCGTTTTCAAGCGGTAGTGCGGCGGCGTTGGTTTGATTCAGCAGTCCCAAAATTTGCCCAACCGCAATCGCGCCCGAGCTGGGGGGCGGGAAGCCGCAGATGCGGAAATCACGGTTGCTTGCCTTGTAGTCGTGGCAAAGTGGCGCGCGCTGGATGGGTTGGTAGCTGGCCAGGTCGGCGCGGCTTAAGGAGCCGGGATTGGTGGCGTGACGCTGCACTTTGTCCACGATGGCATGCGCGATGTCACCCTCGTGCAAGGCGCGAGAGCCTTGCGCGGCGATGTTTCTCAAGATCGCGGCCAGGGCCGGGTTTTTCAACACGTGGCCCACCGGGTGCGCCGTACCGTCTGCTTGATAAAAGTAGGCGGCGGCCACCGGGTCTTTCTTCAAATGCAGCTCGGTGCTGAGCAAGGTATGCAAGCGCGCGCTGACTTTGAAGCCGTTCTCTGCCAACGAAATCGCCGGGTCAAACAGCTTGCTCCACGGCAGTTTGCCGTGTTGTTGATGCGCCATCTCCAGCATGCGCACGGTGCCGGGCACGCCGACAGATCGGCCACCCACCACCGCCTCGATGAAGGGCATGGGTTTGCCGTCGGCGTTGATGAAGAGCTTGTCTGACGCGGCAGCGGGCGCGGTTTCTCGGCCATCAAAGGCTTGGGTCTCCCGGCCATTGAAATGCAACATGAATGCGCCACCGCCAATGCCGCTGCTTTGTGGCTCCACCAGCGTCAGCACCATTTGTACGGCGATGGCCGCATCCACCGCGCTGCCCCCGGCTTTGAGAACTTGATAGCCCGCGTCGGTAGCCAGCGGGTTGGCGGCAGCTACCGCGAATTTTGAGGTCGCCCAGCCGGGCTTCTCGGTGTAGCCGGATGAGCCTTCGGGCTGCGCGGGCGGGGTGTAATTAAAGCTGGGCGGACTCGCACAGCCTGCCAGCACCACCAAAAGCAGCACCCGTAGATAGGTTGTGCGACCAGTTGTTTTCCAGACGGTTTTCATGGGGGCTCCAAAGGGTTTGGAGGCCATCTTAAACCGTCACAGAAGCATCGTTAACGAACGTTTATGCTATTAAATAAGTAGCTTATTATGCTATATCTACGAGGGCTAGAGCACTATTTCATTCTTAATTTGATGAAAATCAGTGAAGTTTGACATAAAATTAACTTGCAGGTTAATAATATCGCCTATTTCACTTTGGCGCCAGGCGAATCGCGCCATCCAGGCGGATCACTTCGCCGTTGAGCATGTCGTTCTCAAAGATGTGCGTTGCCAATCTGGCGTAATCCAGTGGTGTGCCCAGACGAGAGGGAAATGGCACGGCGGCGGCGAGCGAGTCCTGCACCTCTTTGGGCATCGAAGCCATCATCGGCGTGCCAAAAATGCCGGGGGCAATCGTCATGTTGCGAATGCCGTTGCGCGCCAGGTCACGCGCGATGGGCAGGGTCATGCCGACGATACCGCCTTTGGACGCGCTGTACGCCGCTTGACCAATTTGGCCGTCATACGCAGCGACGGAAGCCGTGGAGATCATCGCGCCGCGCTCACCCGTGGCTTCGGGCTCGTTTTTGCTCATGGCATCAGATGCCAGGCGAATCATGTTGAAGCTGCCAATCAAATTGATGGTCACGGTTCGTTTGAACGCATCAAAATTATGCGGCCCGTTCTTGCCCACGGTCTTCTCCGCACTGGCAATGCCCGCGCAATTGACCAGGCCCATCAATTTACCGAGGCTCAGGGCTTTGGCGACGACCGCCTGGCCATCCGCCTCGCTGGTCACATCGCATTTCACAAACGCGCCGCCGATCTCCTTGGCCACCGCCTCGCCCTTTTCGGCCTGCATGTCGGCGATGACGACTTTGCCGCCCTTGGAGGCCAGCATGCGCGCCGTGCCCTCGCCCAAGCCGGATGCGCCACCAGTCACGATGAAAACTTTGCCGCTGATGTCCATGATGAAATCTCCTGAATTGTTGAACGAAAATTATCGCGGATTGTGGGCGTGTTGCGCATCAGGTTTTTGGCAGGCTTTGATAGGTTCTTACAGGTGCTTCAATTGGCATTTCGATTGCTGCTAGAATTCATGTACTGATTTTTCAGGCGCGTAGCTCAGCTGGTTAGAGCACCACCTTGACATGGTGGGGGTCGATGGTTCGAGTCCATTCGCGCCTACCAAATTCCAATTTCACTAATCTTGCATCGGCGCTCACGCGTTACGTCGGCAGGACGCTTGAAACTTGGGTTTGGTTTCTGAGGGTAAACCTGCTGCGTAACCAGGTGGCCTTTTCCTAAAATGTGCTGCACTGCAATATCGACCGTATTTAGTCAAATCGATTGACAGGTCATTGCCAATGTCAGAGGAGCACAGCCATGCAAAACAAAAAAACAAGTGAAGCGGCAAACGCCAAGCGCGAAAGCTATACCCATAACGCGAAACGCGTTATAAAAAAATACCCCAATCGCCGCCTGTACGACACGGACACCTCGGCCTACATCACGCTGTCAGAAGTCAAGCGGCTGGTGATGGCCAGCGAAGCTTTTGTGGTGCGCGATGCTAAAACCGGCGAGGATTTGACGCGCAGCATCCTGCTGCAGATCATCCTTGAAGAAGAGGCCAATGGCTCACCAATGTTCACGCCCGAGGTGCTCTCCAACGTGATCCGTTTTTACGGCCACGCCATGCAGGGCTTTATGGGCGGATTTTTGGAAAAGAGCATGCAAACCATGGCCGAAATGCAAGCCCGGCTGGGTGAGCAGGCCAAACCGCTGACACCAGAAATGTGGTCGCAATTCATGGGCTTGCAGTCGCCCATGATGCAGGGGCTGATGAGCAAGAACCTGGAGCAATCCAAAAACATGTTCACCCAAATGCAGGAACAAATGCAGAAGCAAACGGAGCAAATGCTAAGCACTTTTGGAGTCAAACGCTAATGGCACCCCTATAAATCCAATTTTCGGGCGCATTGCAGCGTTGCAAATCCTCGCAATACGGACGTATTGCTGCGG
>JANNFW010000702.1:0-6529 GCA_031380235.1 Rhodoferax sp.
TGGACATCAATCCTCTGAAGAAATTTCTGGATGGTCAGATCGACTTTGAGCGCCTGGCCCAGTTCAAAGACCTCAAGCTCTTCGTCGTGGCCACCGCCGTCACCACCGGCAAAGCGGAGATTTTTTCGGGCAAACGTTTGATAGCAGATGCGGTGATGGCATCGGCCTGCCTGCCCACGGTGTTCCACGCGGTGGAGATTGAAGGGCAGCATTACTGGGATGGCGGCTACAGCGGCAACCCGGCCATTCATCCCTTGATCTACAAATGCGACAGCCGCGACATCGTGCTGGTGCAGATCAACCCGATCGAGCGCGAAGAGCTGCCCAAAAACGCGGCTGACATCATGAACCGCCTGAATGAGATCACCTTCAACGCCGCCTTGATCGCCGAGATGCGGGCGATTGATTTCGTCAAGCGCCTGCTGGCGCAAGGCAAGCTGGATCCCAATCGTTACAAGGATGTGCTGATGCACCGTATTGATGGTGGCGAGGCGCTTGAGGCCTTTCATGCCTCAACCAAAGTGGCGACCGATGCCAAGCTGATCCATTCGCTGCGCGATCTGGGAATTCAATGCGCGAAGCTGTGGCTGGCCAAGCGCTACAGGCAAATCGGCGTGGAGTGCAGCGTCAACATTGCACGCGATTACTTGGATGACATGCGCTCGCCGGGCTGAGCGTTCGGCTCTCCAAATCCTCTACCAACTGTTGCGCAACTCGCGCAGCTTCATAAACACGGTTTTGGCATCCGGCTGTTCACCCAGGTCTGGAAAGCTCTCGCGCAGCTTGGCAATGACTCCGGCGCTGCTCAAGCGGAAGAAGGTGTTGTGCGCCTTTTCTTGCCCCAACGTTGTAACGACTGAATGGGCCGGGTCGTGCCCCGCGACTTTACCCAGCAGCGCCTGTGCGGCAGCGTTATCCGGCTCGCGCGCCAGTGTGAACTTCAGGTTAGTCTCAATGTAGTCGTGGCCGGGGTAGATCTGCGTGTTGTCGGGCAGCTTGCTCAATTGATCGGCAAACGTAGCGTACAGCTCATGCACGCTGCCACCGTTGTGCACATTGCCCGCGCCCGCGTTGAACAGCGTGTCGCCCGAGAACAGCGCAGGCTGCTCGGTGTGCGAGCGCAGGCAGATGTGGCACATCGTGTGGCCGGGCGTATCCAGGCACTCCAACTCAACCGTTTTGCCGACCTTGATCACGTCACCCGCCTGCACGCCACGGCTCATGCCCGCGATTTTGCTGCCCGCTTTGTGGTGAGCGATGATCTTCGCGCCTGTCGCTGCTACCACCGCGTCATTGCCGCCAGTGTGGTCGTGGTGCTCATGCGTGTTCAGGATTTGTGTGATCTGCCAGCCTTTGACTTTGGCCGTGGCCAGCGTTTTTGTCGAATCCAGCGGGTCAATCGCCAACGCCTCGCCGGTTTCGGGGCAGGCGATCAGGTAGTTGAAGTTGCGGTAGGCGTTGTTGGTCCAGATGCGCTCGACGATCATGATGGATCCCTGTGTTTCAGTAGGTCAACACTTATTGTAAGAATTCGCAGACAGTCCGCGAATGTCTCAATTTTTGACAGGGGGATACCCTAGTTGTCCGACGGTGCGGGGGGCTGGCATAAATTTCCGTGATGCAATGCAGCAATAAAGGAGACATCCATGCGTTCAAACTGCGGACACAACTGCCGACACCTTCGACTGGCGTTGCCAGCCAAAACGACTCTCGCGCTGGCGCTGGCGAGTCTCAACGTTGCCCCGTTGATGGCCCAGTCGCTACCCGATGTCGTGGTGTCCGCCTCGCGCACCGCGCAGAAAAGTTTCGATGCGCCAGCCGCCATCTCAGCGGTAGACCGCGACACGATTGAGGCGGCTGGGCCGCAAGTCAATTTGTCGGAATCGCTGAACCGCGTGCCAGGCCTGACGATTTTGAACCGTCAAAATTATGCGCAGGACTTGCAGGTGTCGATCCGCGGTTTTGGCGCGCGCGCGTCGTTCGGCATTCGTGGCATTCGCCTGTTGATTGACGGCATTCCCGCCACCACGCCAGACGGGCAAGGCCAGGGTTCATCCATCAGCCTGACGTCCACCGAGCGTATCGAAGTGCTGCGCGGGCCATTGGCGCTGATGTACGGCAACTCGTCCGGCGGGGTGATTCAAGCCTTCACGCGCGACGCGCCGGAGGTGCCGGAATTCAGCGCGCAATACTATTTGGGTTCTTTTGGCATGCACCGCGCTGATATTCAATACGCGGGCCGAATCGGCAGCCTGGGCCTGGTGGCGGACTATGCCGACTTCAGCACCGATGGCTTTCGCGACAACAGCCGTACCGAGCGCAAACAGTTCAACGGCAAGCTGACGTTTGATGCCGGTGAGAAAACCCGCGTCAACCTCATCTTCAATCAGCTAGACATGCCCGTCGCGCAGGATCCCATTGGCCTGACGCAGGCGCAAATGGACGCTAACCCGGCCCAGGCGGGCAATAACGCGGTGGCGCGCAACCTGCGCAAAATCCTGCTGCAAAACCAGGTCGGCAGCTCGGTCGTGCACACGCTGGATGCCGATCGTTCCATCACTGGCCGCATCTACTATGGCACGCGCGATAACTTGGGCTACCAGGCCCTGGGTGTCACGGGCGGCTGGGTGGGGTTGAACCGCAATTACTATGGTGCGGGCCTGCAATACAACCAGCGCTCCAGGATCGGCGGCACCCCGGTGAACTGGGTGGCGGGCTACGACTTTGACCTCTCGCGCGAGACACGCACCGCCGGAGCCGCCGTACGTGGCGAGAAAACCAGCGTCACGCGTGATGAGGTCAATCAGGCTGAAAACAGCGACTTCTTCGCGCAGGCCACGGCAAGCGTGAGCGATAAGATTTCAGTCACCGGCGGCGTGCGCACCAGCGCTGTTCGTTTTGAGAGCAATGACAACTTCTTGAGCGACGGCAACGGCTCGGGCAGCACCAGTTACAGCGCTACCAGCCCGGTGCTGGGTATCACCTGGCACGCGCTGGACAACCTGAATCTGTATGCCAACTACGGCAATGGATTCGAGAGCCCGACGCTGGCCGAAGTCGCCTATAACGGCACCGGCGTGCCGGGCTTCAACACTAAGCTCAACGCATCCAACAGCCAGCATTACGAGCTGGGTGCCAAGTGGCTGCCCAGCCCAAGCTCGCGGGTCGATTTCACCGTTTACCAGATCGACACCACCGACGAGATCGTGGTGCTGAGCAACACCGGCGGCAACTCGACGTTCAAAAACGCGCCGGGCACCAAACGCACAGGATGGGAGCTGTCTGCCAGCACCTTGATCGGCACGAATTGGCGCGCCAGCCTGTCCGCCTCGCAGATCGACGCGACTTACTCCGAGGCCTACACGGCGGGCACCACGCCCGTCGCGGCAGGTAACAAGATTCCTGGTATCCCGCAGAGTTTTACCTTTGCCGATATCACTTGGAAGAGCAACGGCTTTGCGACCGGTGGCACCAAGCCTTCAGCGCTGGGCACGCAGGCAGGCCTTGAGTTCATACAAGCGGGCAAGTTGTTTGCGAACGACGTCAACACCGTCTCCGCCGAGGGCTACAACACCTTGAACCTGCGCGCCAGCCACGGCTGGAAGCTGGGCTCCGCCAGCCTAACCGCCTATGCCCGCATTGACAATTTAACTGACGAGCGCTACGCAGGCTCCGTCATCGTCAACCAGGCCGTAGGGCAGTTTTTTGAGCCCGCGCCGGGGCGCAATTGGACGGCGGGGCTGCGGTTGAATGTGCCGTTGTAAGGTGACCTTCGGCAAAAACGTTTCCCGTCGTCAGTGCGACCCAGGTCGAATGCACTGAACGTCAATGCGCAACGCCTTCGCGACGGTCAGCCAGGGGCGGTCTGCCGTGAGCACGCGGGCTTGCAGGCGCAGCGCGGTGGCCAGGCACAGGCGGTCGCCCAGGCTCAGGCCAATTTTTCGTGTGGTATCTCGCATCAGACCGGCTTGGGTGCCGTCTTCTGCTTTGACATCGACGATGGCGTAGGCGAGCTCTGCCAGGATAGCTTGCAGCGCTTGCGCATTGGCGCCTCGGTCGATGGCCTTGGCGATCACTTCGGAGTGATTGGCAGCGCTGACCACGCAGGTGCCGTCGTGCAGGGCTTGCCGAACCACGTCATCGCCTGGTTCAGCTTGCAAAAAAGCGAGAATGGCCGAGGCATCCAGCAGGGTGAACTGGCTCATTCCGTCGCAGCGGCTTTACGGCGCTCGGCGATGAGTTCATCGGCCAGCGAAGGTGAATTTTTGGGGATGAGTTTTTGAAACAGCGCCTGCGCTTTGCCGAGCTGCGCGCGCCGCGTTGTGGCGACCAGGCTGCCATTCACTGCCGTCCAAATCAGCTGATCACCGTCTTTGATGTCCAACTGTGAGCGCAGCGGGGCCGGGATAACGACTCTGCCATTTGACAGATTGGATGTGAGGTTCATGGCAAATTCTTCTATATTCTGAAAATTGCCATTTTACTGCGCTTTGATGCTTTCGTGTCGTTTTAATGCTGCCCCTCCGGCATGCTCACCGTCAGCCCATCCAGCGCTTCGGTGATGTCGATCTGGCAGGCCAGGCGGGAGTTGTTTTGGGTGGCGGCCGCAAAGTCGAGCATGTCTTGCTCCATCACGGATTGCGCGCCTAGCTTAGCCTCCCACGGGGCGGCAATGTAGACATGGCAGGTGGCGCAGGCGCAGCTGCCGCCGCAGTCGGCATCGATGCCAGGCACGTTGTTGTCAATCGCCGCGCGCATGAGCGACAGGCCGACTTCGGCGTTGACGGTGTGCGATTTGCCGTTGAACTCGATGAAGGTGACTTGAGGCATGTTGAGCAGGATTAAAAAACGATGGGTTACAGACAGTTAAGCGGTAGGCTGAATGCGGCGATGGCCTTCAATCGCGGCGTTCACATCGCGCAAGGCCGTGCCGTACATGTCGGCAAACTCTTCGGGCGACTTGCCACTGGCCGCAAACGCCTTGAACAGCGCCTCTTGGCGGGCTTGTCTTTGCGACTGCTCGGCAATCGCCGCTTGCAGCGCCGGGTGTGCATCCTCGTGCGCAACCAGCAGGCGGGCCAGGTACTCTGACCCAGAAAGGCCTGACGCCTCAAACGCGGCCTTGATCTGCTTAGCCAACTGTGGTGATAAATCCTCTTCCGTACGCATTTGGCGACGACGGTGCAGCTCCAAAATTGCGAGGTAAATGTGCTCCGGCGCGACGGGGTCGCCCGCAACGCCTTGCAAATCATGCCGCGCTTTGCCAGCGGCCACACATTGCAGGTAGCGCCTGGAGCGGGTGTGCACGCCCAACGCCGCCTTGAGCGTGTCGCGCTGAAAATGCTCGGGGTGCAGCGCCAAAAGCTCGTGGTACACGCCGAGTTTCAGTGGCAAAAACTGTGCGCCAAAGAGCTGAGGGTAGAACTCGAACAGCTTCTCCAGTACGGGCTGGACGGAGGGCGGCGCGGGCTTTTTGACGACAGGTTTGGGTTCTGCGTCAAGGTTTGCAATGGAAGCTTCGTGGGTGGTTTCGGCAGAGTGGGAGGGCAGGGCGGTCATGAGTTTGGAAGGGACATTTCGACCCTGATTGTCGTTGCAGATTCAGACATCGAATTTACTATACAAATAATAGCAATAAATCTATATTTCACGAGAGCTAGAAGCTAAAATATTTAGTATTTAATCAACTTTGCGCCTGGGGCATTAAAAATTAACCCAGGGGTTTACTGGGTCAGTACCTTGAACGGTGGACGCAAAAGCCTCGAAAAGCTACCAACCCAGTTTGCTCACCATCCGGTCAAGTGATACATCATCAATGCGACCACTCTGACCCAGGCCTTCGTCCGCCTGAAACCGCATCAGCGCCTTCTGCGTGTTGCTGCCAAACCAGCCGTCTACAAAGCGGGCACCGCCATAGCCCTGCAGCATCAGGCCCATCTGAGCGGTGCGCACGGCGAGGTTGGGCATGGGGCCTTGCTGGTAGCGTTTGTGAAATAGATCCAGCTTCTCGTCGTACTTGTTCTTCTGAAAATCCTGGCCGTTGTAGCTGAAGGCGAAGGCCGCCCAGTCGCCTGCGCGCAAGGCAGGTGCCAAGTTAGCCTGCTCGATGAAGGCGACCATCGCGCCAAGCTGCGCATCTTCAGACTCCTGCGACGCGGCCACTAACGCATTGACATTGGCAAAGCCAAGCTTGGCGGCGTTAAACCCCATCACCTGGCCTAACCCCCAAGATGTGCTCTTGAGCGCAGCAGTGCGGTTAAGCGCAATCGCTTTGGCCAGCCTCTCATACTGAAATGCGCCGCCTGCGCCGTAGCCGCCTGAAGTTGCATTGCTGATGTCAGGCGCTTGGACATTGAATTGGCCCTGCGTGAGGCGGCTGAACCAGTGCCGCTCAAACAGGATTTTGGGTCGCCGGTCTGGCAAGAAGCCGCAGCCACTGGTTTCCACGGTCAACACCGCCCACAGTGCGGGTGCATCCACGCCCAGGCGGGTGGTGGCGGCTTCAAGGCCTGCAGCGCTTAAGGGTTTT
>JANNFW010000716.1:0-9124 GCA_031380235.1 Rhodoferax sp.
GTACCGGCGACCTACGGCTTGCATCATCTGGGGCAACGCATCCGCCGTGCTGGGTGTGACCAACAGATGAAAATGGTTGGTTATCAGCACATAGGCGTGAACCGCAACGCCGAATTTTGTCGCGTTCTCCTTCAAGAGATCAAGCAGAAATTGCCGATCTCCCGAGGAGAGAAATATCACCTGACGGTTGTTACCGCGCTGAATGATGTGGTGCGGGTGACCGGAGAGCGTCAGGCGTGGAAGGCGGGCCATGTTGATGCGAGGGTAGGTTTCGCATCATGATAATTGGAATCTGACCCCAATTAATTATTCTTGGATTACTTCCGGTTCAGCAACCCACCGAGCATGCCCATCAAGTCGCCCGAGTTGCCCAACCCGCCCGCAGGTGCTTGGCCGTTCGGGGTGAGCTGGTCGATCAAACCAGGCAGCATTTGCGCCAATGAACCGGCCGCATCGCCCTGGCTCATGCCGAGTTTGGCGGCGAGGTCGCTCATCATGTCTCCGCCGAGCACCTGACCAATCTGGTCGCCAGAAATGGGCGCGTTTTCACCTGTGCCAACCCATGACTTGGCGGCATCACCCATGCCGGCATTGTTGAATTTCTCCATCAAGCCGCCCAGTCCACCTAGCTTGCCGTCATTGGCGAGCATACCGACCACCACCGGCAGCAACGCGCCCAAACCGCCAGCTCCGCCCAGGCCACCCAACATTCCAGCCAAGCCCCCTTGCTGCTGGGGTTGCTGCTGTTGCCCACCCATCATGGCACCTGCCGCGCCAATCACCGAATCTAGTAAACCCATCATATTCTCCAAATAGTTAAATTAGACCTGCACTGACCCGGATTAAACCACCGAAAATTGACAGGGACAACTACGCCGAAAGCAGCGACTGGGGCGGTAGTTTGAACCGCGCATCCAGCATCTGGGTTAGGCCAAACGTGTCAAGGATCTCACGCAGACGCTGCGCCGCGGCGCTTTTTTTCTGACCCGTGTGGCGCGCGATGATCAGTTCATTCTTCATGCTGTGCTCCCAGCCCACCAACTCCGTTACCGTCACCTGATAACCCCAAGCCTCTAAGTACAAGCAACGCAGCACGTTGGTGATCTGGCTGCCCATCTCTCGCGTGTGCAGCGGGTGGCGCCACAATTCTGCCAATGGCGTGCGGGTCAACGACAGCGCCTTACCCGCGTTCAGATTGCGGGCGATTTCGGCCTGGCAGCACGGCACCAGCACCATGAATTTCGCCTGTTTCGCCAAGCCGAAGGCAATCGCGTCGTCGGTCGCCGTATCGCAGGCATGCAGTGCGGTGACAACGTCTATCTGGGACGGCAACTCCACTGATTGCGCGGACTCCGCCACACTCAGATTCAGAAATGACATGCGGTCAAAGCCAAGCCGCTGGCTCAAAGCTTGTGACTTTTCCACAAGCTCAGCGCGAGTTTCGATGCCGTAGATGTGCCCGTCTGTCTTTGCTTTGAAGAACAGGTCATAGAGGATGAATCCCAAATACGACTTGCCCGCGCCATGATCCGCAAGCGTAACGCCAGAAGCTGAGCCACTCAACTCCAGCAGCAGCTTTTCAATAAACTGAAACAGGTGGTAAACCTGCTTAAGCTTGCGCCGCGAATCTTGATTGAGCTTGCCATCGCGTGTGAGGATGTGCAATTCCTTGAGCAGCTCGATGGACTGCCCAGGCCGAATCTCGGGTGCCGTGGTCCTTAGGGGTTGTGCCTTCATGAAGACATCTTGCCAGCTTGCGCATGAACTCCGACATCCAGCGCAGCCCAGCCTTGGGCGCCAAGCTCGGTCAGGGTCAGAATATTCTTCTCGAATATTTCATCAGCTTGGGGGAATGCGGCCACCGCGCGATCCACACTGGATTCACGCAGCAGGTGAAGCATGGGGTACGGCGACCGATTGGTGCAGTTGGCAATGTCATCGGCTGCCGCGTCTGCAAACTGGAACTGCGGATGAAACGGTGCGATCTGCACGATGCCTTGAAGTGATAACTTGCGCAGCGCTGAGTTTGCCCGCGCCAGAAAGTCGTTGAAGTTTAGGAAATCGTCAAAACCACGGGGCAAGATCATCAGGGTGGTGTCCCGGACATCCGCATCCAGCACCACCAGTTCGGTCAGCTGGCGGGTCAACTCATCCAGAACATCAGCAGGCTCAGTGTGTCCGCAAACTGCGTAATGAATTTGCCCCTTGAAGTGAACCGCTTTCGCAAACGGACACAGGTTCAGCCCGATCACGGCGCGCTCCAGCCAGCGGCGCGTGTCGTCAACGGCTTGGCTCACGCCTGGAGCGTCAAGTATGGCGCTCACGACAGCAACCGCCTGCCGGTCAGGCGTTCGTGCTCCCGCGAGGCAAAGCGATCCGTCATGCCTGCTATGTAGTCGGCCACAATGCGCTCGACTTGACTGGGCTGATTTTCCGTACTGTCGTTGAGGGCAGTGACCTGCGCGGCAAAGCCGGGCTGCATCTCCTGCGGTGCAACAACAAAACTCTTGAACAATTCCGTGACAACCTGTTTCGCATGGCCCGTCATCTGCATCACTTGCGGGTGGCGGTAAAGTTTTTGCAACAAAAAGGATTTCAGCACCTGCGACTGCTGGCGCATCTCGGGTGAAAACTGCACCAACGGCTTCAGTTGACGCACGGCATCGACGTGGGGAGGCATGGCCTTCGCCAGCGCCTGCTGCGTCGAAGAAATCACGTCATACACCTGCGCACTGAGCATGCGCCGGATGGTGTCAAACAGCAGCCTTCGCCCTTGCGACGCAGCGCCTAAGTGCGGGTGCTCGCCCAGGGTTTCGCGTCGAAATTGATCGACCAGCGGCACTTCTTCAAGCTGATCCAGCGTGAGCAACCCAGAGCGCACACCATCATCAATGTCATGCGCGTTGTAGGCGATCTCGTCCGCAAGGTTGCACAGTTGCGCCTCCAGGCTGGGCTGGCTGCCCTCCAGAAAACGCTGGGCCACGCCATTCGGCTCCTTCCCGTCGAGCTTTCTGGCGTTAGTGGCAGAGCAATGCTTCAAGATACCTTCACGCGTTTCAAAACACAGATTCAAGCCATCAAACAGCGGGTAACGCGCCTCCAGCTCATCGACTACCTTGAGGCTCTGCAAATTGTGCTCAAAACCACCGTGCGCGGCCATACATTCGTTGAGCGCATCCTGCCCAGCATGGCCAAACGGCGTGTGGCCCAGGTCGTGCGCGAGGCTGATGGCCTCAACCAAATCCTCATTCAACCGCAGTGTGCGGGCGACTGAGCGGCCCAGTTGCGCGACTTCCAGCGAGTGCGTGAGGCGGGTACGGAACAGGTCGCCCTCATGGTTCAGAAAGACCTGGGTTTTGTAAACCAGCCGACGGAAAGCGGTGGAGTGAACAATACGGTCGCGATCACGCTGGAACTCGGTGCGGGTGGGGGCACTGGCCTCGTGATGGCGGCGTCCGCGCGATTGGGCGGGGTCGCAGGCATAGGGTGCAAGCGAGGTCAAAAGTAACCCTCAAACGCGATACGACTTAAGGCTACTCGTCTTCGGGCTTGAGCGGCGAAGGCTCAGTCGCGTCATACGGTAACGCGGAGAAATTGGTACTCTCAAAATTAGTATCGGCAAAACCGGATTCGCGCTCGGGTGCAGTTGGGTCAGCTTTGGGCGGCCGATTGGACGCTGAGGCTGCTTCGTCTTTGGCTTTGGCCGCAGCCAACTCAGCCGCCACCGCCACCCGCTCTTCGGTGTTGATGATCGATTGCTGAAACATCGCCCAGACCGACTCCGAATTACTCTCCTGCGCATCTGGTACAGAGGCAGGGACGTAGTCTTCGTAGCCCTTGGCGACACGGGCGGGATGACTTGGCTTTGGCGTTTCTTGCGGTGTTTTTTTCATGGCGGCGTTTGCTGTTCGTCCTGTCCATCAGCACACCACAATTATCAATCCAAACCGACACCGCACGAGGACAAGGCCTGTTACGGCGATTTGTTCAATACAAAACTCTGCAGATCTCCAAACGGACCCTGATCCTCGCCCTCAATCAAGGTCGCTACACGCCAATAGTAGGTTCCCGGCGGCAAGCGCAGAGTGATCTGGGTGCTGGTAATGTCTTTGCGGTCCAGTTGCAGCTGCGAAAAGTCTGGCTGCAAAGACACTTGCAGGCGGTAGGACACGGCTCGCGGTGGCTCAGACCATTTGAGCTGAACACTGTCGCCCAGCACGCGGGCAGCATCGGCAGGTTGGCTTGCAAATGGCGGCTCAGGCCGGGCCTTCAGCACAAAGTCGCTGGCCGTTGACGCACCCTCCAAGCCATCCGCATCAATCGAGCGCACGCGCAACACGTAGGCCCCGTCGGGCAGGGTCAACCAGCGGGCCACAGGTTGGGTGAAGATGCCTTCTACCACTTGACGTTGAAAGCTGCGGTCGGTAAAAACCTGCGCACGATAAGCGCTGGCATCTTTTTCAGGCTCCCACGACAAATCCACCGGAACACGGCTGGCCGTCTTGCCAATGCCCCGCAACAGGGGTGCATCCAGCAGTTTGATGGGCGGCTTGGGGTCGGTATTGATCAGCGCCAGGGTTCCAAAGCCTGCGCCAATCGGCACCTGACTTTTTGCACCCTGTGCAGCCACACCGCCACTCAGAACCTCACTGAACGCGACTTTGGAAGTTGGATCAAACCGTGCCCTGAATTCGGTGCCTCTCACACCCAAGTTGAACACCGGCGTGGTGACGACATAGCGCGATGATGAAACCTGGGTCTTGGGCTTGACGCTGGAGTCCAGGCCACCTTCTTCGATGCGCAAACGCGTCTCAGTGATACCCGACTTGCCGTAGACCAGCAGGTTCTCGATCAGCACTTTGCTCTGCGGAGCGACGACGACGCTGGAGCCGTCAACAAAGCGCAGCGTCAAGGTGGACTGCGCACCCGTCTCGACCAGGTCGCCAGGCAGCACCTCGGTGCCGGTTGCAATACTTGGCAGACGGGTTGTTCCACGAACTATATTGACGGCCCCTTGGGTGACAGCCACGGTGGCGACCGCCGCTGTACTTTTGAGCCACGCAACAGGCAGACGCACGATGCTGCCAGGTTGAAGCTTTTGCGGGTTTGGAAGACGATTGAGTTCCTGCAATTTTTGCCAGGTAGCAGGCGGCTTCATCAACCGCGCTACCAGGCCAATCAGCGTGTCGCGCGGGGCGACAACATAATTCCACTCATCGGCGCGCGGCTGGCCTTGCGCCATCGCAGCGCTGCAACACAGCAGCAAGGCACCCAGCTGGGAATAAAGACGCACCATCACGCCACTATTCCGCAGCCTGATCATGCGTCAGTAGGTCAATGAAATCGCCCGAGGGCATTGCAGCGGCAAACAGATAGCCTTGAAACGCATCGCACTCCAGGTGCTTCAGGCAGGCCAACTGCTCGGGTGTTTCAACGCCCTCGGCGGTAACGGTCATGCCCAAGCGATGGGCCAGCTCGATCATCGTGCGGGTGACAGCGATATCCGCCCTTCCGCCTGGCAGGTCGGCAACAAAGCGGCGGTCGATATTGAGCACATCAAAAGGAAACGTTTTGATATAGGTCAAAGGAGAGTCGCCCGAGCCAAAATTGTCAATTGCAAGACCTACACCCAAGGTCTTAAGCTCGCTCAAAAGTTCATGGCTGGCCTCAAGGTCTTCGTTCAACATGCTCTCGGTGACTTCAACCACCAGCAGGCCAGGTTGAAGGCCGCTGCTGTCCAACGTGTTTTTGACGAAGTCACAGAACTGCGGCGCATGCAAATGCGGCTTGCCCACGTTGACTGACACTTTGAGGTCACCCATGCCGGCCTCGGCCCAACTGGCGGCATCCACGCATGCGCGCTGGAACACCCACTCCCCCAGCTGCGTGCTTAAGCCATGCTCCTGCGCCAGCTTGATGAAATCGGCGGCGGGGATAAGCCCCTGCTCGGGGTGGCGCCAGCGAATCAGCGCCTCAGCACCGATGACGCGGTGGCTGTCAATGTCCACCTTGGGCTGGTAATGCAGCTCAAGCTCTCCGCGTTCAGCAGCGCCACACAATTCGCTGCCCAGCGTAACTTTTTCAAACGACTGCAGGCTCAACTCGGGAGATGCAAACCAGAATCGCGCCTCGGGCTGCTGCTGCAAGCCCGCGTGCACAGCGGCCAAAGTGGCACCATGGCGCAAATCAGTGCCACGCTCACCGTCGGCCGGAGCCGCTGAAATGCCAACCCAAGCACTCGGCCACACCTGGTGGCGACCCACCGTGACAGGCTCGCAAAGCATCGCCAACAGCCTGCGCGCGGATGCCTCAATCGCCGATGCATCTTCCATTGCCTGAACGGCCAGCGCAAAGCGCTGCTCGTCCAGGCGGGCCACGCAAGGCAGGCGCTCGGCGATCTGGTTGGAAGCCCACAGCACTTCCTCGCTCACCAAAAAGCGCTCCAATCGGGTGGCGATCACCTTGGACAGGATATCCGCTGACTCCTGGCCCAGCGTCTCCACCAACTGATGGCATTCAGGCACCGCGACGATGAACAGAGTGACCAGCTCATCGGCCGAATTGCGCCGCGCCAGCATCGCATCCACGTTGGCATCGAATAACTGGTGGCCCGGCAGGCCGGTGGCTGCGTCAAAGTTGGCGACGCGGTATTGATACTGCAAAAAGGCCAGCGTGTTGCGCACACGCAATGTCAGCTCGCTGGGGTCCACGGGTTTGGACAAAAAGTCGGTGGCACCGAGTTGCAAGGCTCGCAACTTGGACTCGGCCGTGGTTTCAGCCGTCAGAACGATGATGGGCGTGGCACCCAGCAGCGCATCACCCCGCACCGCTTCCAGCAGCTCATAACCGGGCAGATGGGGCATGACCACATCCAGCAGAAGCAAGTCGGGCTTTTCGTGCGTCATCAGCGCGATGGCTTCGCGCGAATCATTGGTGGAAACGAAGCGCTCGTAGCCCGCGCGAGCCAGGTACTTTTGAACCAGCGCGGTCATCAGCGGGTCATCGTCCACCATCATGATCTTGGCGTTTTTAAGCGCCGCGTCAAACTGCGCTGAACCGGGCTTCAAAAGGCCCGGGCCCGTGTTGGCGAAAGGAGGAGTTTGCGTGTCACCTGAGTTGTTCATTTTTTCTTTCGAAGACCTCCAACCGCTGACTCTCGTGATTGAAAGCGCGCGGATTTTTGTTCAGGTTTGCACTGTATCAGTGACCCCTGAATTTTACGGCCACATCAACCCGGACAGGCAATTGGCAAACATGCTCGCGCTACCTCCACAAAAATCTGCAATCGCCTACGGCAACGGTAGAGTTTGCTATATTTTTAATATCATATAGGCTATATTTTACGAGAGCTAGCGGCAAATATTATTCATATTTCGTGACTTTTTCACGTAATTTCTGTCAAATTAACCTGCGAGTTAATTTTTAACCAAAGTTGCTGTTGGTGTCTGGTGAGTCGCCTGCTCCAGTGCATCGATGAACAATGCCGGCACGTCGCAGCCGGTCTGATCAAATATCTCCTGAAAGCACGTCGGGCTGGTGACATTGATCTCCGTCAGCGAATCACCAATGATGTCCAGCCCCACCAGCAGCAGGCCGCGCGCGTTCAATATCGGCCCGAGCGCATTGGCGATCTCGGCATCGCGCGCGCTCAAGGCCTGCGCCACCCCTTTGCCACCCACCGCCAGGTTGCCGCGCACTTCGTCGCCCTGCGGTATGCGCGCCAGGCAAAACGGAACGGGTTTGCCACCAATCACCAGCACCCGCTTATCGCCAGCCTTGATAGCGGGCAGGAATTTTTGAACCATGACTGTCTCGCGACCTTCCTTGTTCAAGGTTTCGGTAATCGAGCCGAGGTTCAGTCCATCTTCCTTGACCCGAAAAATCCCCATGCCCCCCATGCCGTCCAGCGGCTTCAGGATGATGTCTTTATGCAGCGCATGAAAGCGTTTGATGTCGCTGGCATCGCGTGTGACCAGCGTGGGGCCAATGAACTGCGGAAATTCGAGAATCGCCAGCTTTTCCGGGTGATCGCGCAGGGCGCGCGGCTTGTTGAACACGCGCGCTCCTTCGCGCTCGGCTTGCTCCAGTAAGTGGGTGGCGTAGAAGTATTCCGAATCAAACGGTGGGTCTTTGCGCATCACCACGGCATCGAACTCAGCCAGCACTTGCGGGCGTTCATCGGGATGGGCCTGTTGGGAGGTGAACCACACCTCCGCGTTACCCGTCAGCTTGATATCGCGCACAAAGGCGGTGACTTTTTCACCCTGCTGCCAGCGGATGTCTTTGGGCTCGCAGACGGACAAAGTGTGGCCCCGCCGCTGCGCCTCGCGCATCATGGAGAAGGTGGTGTCTTTGTAGATTTTGAACGACTCCAGCGGGTCGGCGATGAACAGTATTTGCATGATTTGATCGGAAAGGAGGTTGATTAGCGTTTAGCCCAGTTTTGCACAAAAAGCGCCAGAGCGCCGGCCACCACGCCCCAGAAGGCCGAGCCCACGCCAGCGATTTGCAGGCCACTGAGCGTGACCAAAAACGTGATGAGCGAGGCCTCACGGTGCGGTTCGTCTTTGACCGCCGTTGCCAGCGCGTTGCCGATGGTGCCAAGCAGCGCCAGGCCCGCAATCGCGGCGATCAGCTCTTTGGGGAACGATGACAGCACCCCGGTGATGGCCGCGCCAAACACGCCAATCAGCAGATACAGCGCGCCGCAAACCGCTGAAGCTGTGTAGCGCTTGGCCGGGTCGGGGTGGGCGTCTTTGCCCATGCAGATGGCGGCAGTGATGGCGCTGAGGCACAGCGCGAACGCGCCAAACGGTGCGAGCACCAGCGTTGCCAAACCGGTGAGTGTGATGATTTTGGAGATGGGGATGCCAGCGGATGACTCGCCATACCCCGCCGCGCGAATCGCTGCCACGCCTGGCAGATTCTGCGAGGCCATCGTCACCACAAACAGCGGCAGCGCCAGGCTGATGGCCGCAGACCACGTGAAGCTGGGTGCTATGAAAATCGGCGTGGCCAACTCAAACTGAACCGTGGCCCCGGTGAAGCCTTGGGTGAGGGCCACAAACACAATCGCCACCAACAGCGTGATGGGCACCGCATACAAAGCAAACCAGCGCCGTGC
>JANNFW010000725.1:0-9189 GCA_031380235.1 Rhodoferax sp.
ATGCATCCGCGCCGGGGTCAATCGGGAAGAACAGCCCCGTACTTTTGACTTCGTCATTGAGCTGTTTGCGCGTCACACCAGCCTGCACGGTCACGGTTAAATCTTCGGCGTTGATGTGCAGCACTTTGTTCATGCGGCTCACGTCGATGCTGATACCACCTTGAACCGCCAACAAATGACCTTCCAGCGACGAGCCCACGCCGAATGGAATTACCGGCACGCCGTCCTCTGCCGCCAGCTTAACCGCCGCTGCAACATCTGCTGTGCTTTCGGCAAATACCACGGCACTGGGCGGCGGCACGCTGAACGACGATTCATCCCGCCCATGCTGCTCGCGCACAACCAGGGCGGTCGAGCAGTTGGTACCGAAGCGCGTCTTCAGCGCATCAATCAGCGCAGGCGGCACCGCGCGCTGGTTGACTTCAGGCATGAGGTGCAGGGGGCGGGTGGGTGCGTTCATGGTGGGCTACTTCTGCGTTGACGGTCAACTGAATGGGTTTACGGTACGAGCGCCAGTGGGCGCAAAATGCTTGACGTTACGGGTGACGATACTCAGATTGTGATGAAGTGCCGTGGCTGCAATCAGGTTGTCAATGCCCTTGTTGCCGGTGCGTGCGCTCAGCCGCCCCCACAGTTTAGCGACAGCGGCGGAGACTGGGAGAATGTTCTGGACAAACTGCAACTCTGTCGACGCGAGCCATTGAGCAAGATCTTCTGCGAAGGCCGGATTGCGGCTTCGCTGACGCTCGGTACCTGCTTCAATTTCGCCAATGGTGATTGCGCTGAGGTAGGTGGTTTGCGGGTTCTGCGCAGTCAGATACGACATAACACCCGGATTGGGCTTGGCCTTGCGCAGCTCCGAGACCACCATCGTGTCGAGCAAGATCATGAGAAATCAAGCTCCCGCGGCTCAGCGTTCAGGCGGATTTGGTTTGCGCGTACGCGCTTGCCCGCAGCACCCGGCTGCTTTGCTTCCTTCGCCTCCTTCGGTATGGCCAAAAGGTGTTCGATCAAATTGGGTGTACTTCGTGCCCGCCCCGGTGCGCCGCGCTGCAACAGCTCAAAGTCTTGCTGCGATACCACCACCACGGCCTGCTTGCCCCGGCGCGTAACGTGCTGCGGTACGCCGCGCAACGCGTTTTCCACCACGGCGCTGAATTGAGCCTTGGCGTCCTGCAGCTTCCAGGCCGTGCTGGGGCTTTGCAATATAGAAAGTGGCATATCAAGTGACTAGTTGAACAGACTAGTCACATTATCCGCTTTTGCCGTAATCCTGCGCAGTCAAGTGATGCCCCTTTGTGCTCCTTATCCATTGCCCCTGCGACAATCGCTTTACCTACCACCCACCAAGCTAAATCATGGGACAACGACTCACACAAATCGCCACCCGCACGGGCGACGACGGCACCACGGGCCTGGGCGACAACACGCGGGTGCGCAAAGACGCGCTGCGGGTGCATGCGATGGGCGATGTGGATGAGCTCAACTCCAACATCGGTGTGCTGCTGTGCGAGGCCATGCCCGAGGGTGTGCGCACACTGTTGGTCGAGATTCAACATCAGCTCTTCAATCTGGGCGGCGAGCTGTCGATTCCGGGGTTTGAACTGCTCAAGGCCGAGGCCGTGTTGGCGCTAGATGAAGCCCTGGCCGAGCACAACGAAACCCTGCCGCGCCTCCAAGAATTCATCCTCCCCGCAGGCACCCGCGCCGCTAGCCAAGCGCACGTGTGCCGCACGGTTGCGCGTCGGGCCGAGCGTGCTGTGGTGGCACTGGGCGCGCAGGACGCGCTGAAAGACACACCGCGCCAGTACCTTAATCGTCTTTCGGATTTGATGTTCGTGCTGGCACGTGTGCTGAACCGCTATCGCACCGATGGCACCACGGGCGATGACGTGTATTGGAAAAGTGCGCGACTGGCGAAGTCTGAGTCTGAATAAGTTGCGAACTAAATTTCGAATAGTTGCCACGTTGCTTGTCACCGCAATCGCGCTCGCAGCCAGTACTGCCCAAGCGCGCAAAACCGGGGTGGTTCGCACGCAACCCATCGACATGGTCGTCATCCATTCCACTGGCGGCCCCACCTGCGATGCCGTAACCGGCAAGCCCATCTGGGTTGGCGCAGGCACTTTGGAAGACAACCTGCGCCACATCGAAGCGCACCCTGTGCTCGGCATCCATTACATGATTGACCGCGACGGCAGCTTGCGCACGAGCGTGCCCGAAGGCCAAGTCGCCCATCACGTCTACAGTTTCAGCCAGCGCTCCATCGCCATTGAATTGATCAACGACGGCGACGGGCAAGATCCGTTCCCCGAAGCGCAAATTGCATCCCTCGTGAAACTGCTGCGCGATATCCGCCAGCGTCACGCCATCCCCCGCGCAGACATCAAGCGCCACTCCGACCTTGATACTGCGCCGCTAGCCTGCGATAAAACCCAGCGCCGCAAGGTAGACCCTGGTGGTGCGTTCGCGTATGAATTGGTGTTGGATCGGGTGTTGGCGCCGCACGGATTACGCAACGAGCGCTGATTAAGGCGCCCCATCCCCCAACGCAATCCCTTCCCGCCGTGGGTCAGCGCCGCCGCTGAACTGCGTCGCACCAGTGGCCGATTTGCCCTTGATGATGGTTGACACACCGCTGGACTGCGCGGCGAACGACACGGTGTGGCCGAGCGAGCGCAGGCCGTTGAGCAGCGGGTCGTTCAAGCCGTTGTTGGCAACGTCGATGGACGGATGCTCGCCGCCTACGCCGGTGGTCGCGCTGTTGGCGGCACCAAAGTTCACCATGGATGTGGCCTGCTGCGCATCAAGCTTCCAGTCCACCGCGCTGACGATGGTTTTCACGGTGAACTGAATGATGGCCGCACCGCCGGGTGAGCCGGTCGCCATCAGGAAGTCGCCGCGCGTGCCGTCGGCGGCTTTGTTGAAGACGAGCGTGGGCGACATCGAGCTGCGGGGGCGCTTCAGGGCTTGGATGCGGTTGGCGATGGGGCCGCTGGCATCCGACGGGTCGAACGAAAAGTCGGTCAGCTCGTTGTTCAACAAAAAGCCGCGCGTGAAGTGGAATGAGCCCATGCCGGCTTCAATGGTGGTCGTCATCACCACCACGTTGCCGAACTTATCGACGATGCTCATGTGCGTGGTGCCGTTGCCTTCTCGCACACTGCTGCCCCCAGGTGCTGCGCCCGCGAACACGCCGGGTTGCGCTGTGCCCATGCTCTTGGTCGTGGAGATCAGTGTTGAGCGTGCCCGCAGGTAGTCTTTGTTCAGCATCGCGTCCACACCCGTACCGGGCAGGGCGACAAAGTCCGTGTCAGCGACATATTTGTTGCGGTCAGCGTAGGCCAGGCGCTGCGCTTCGCTCACCAGATGCACGGCTTGCACGGCAGGCTTGCCGCCTTCGATGGTGATGCCGGTGGGCGGAACTGCGGCCAAGTCAAAGTTGTCCAAAATGCCCAGTGTTTGTGCCACAGCAATGCCTCCGGATGACGGTGGCCCCATGCCGCAGACCACGGTGCTGCGGTAGTTGCCGCAGACCGGCGTTCGGCGAATCGCCTTGTAGCTGGCCAGGTCGCTCATTTCAGTCAGGCCGGGGGTAATGACCACGGTGGTGGTGACGCCGCCTGTGCTGACCTTGATCTTGTCAACAATGCTTTGCGCAATCGGCCCGGTGTAGAAGGCGTTCGCGCCGCCTTGTGCGATGCTGTTGAGCGTTGCCGCGTAGTCGGGGTTTTTGATGACCGTGCCCAGGGCCTTGGCCGACAGGTCTTCGTTCAGGAAGTAGGCCCTGGCGTCTGGGTCGCGCAGCAGGTCATTGCGCGCGCCGCTGATGGCGGCCGCCATACGCCCGCTGATGCGAAAGCCGTCGCTCGCCAGTTTTACGGCGGGCGCAAACAGCTCGCTCCACGGCTTGCCGCCATGGTCTTGATGCGCCAACTCCAGCATGCGAATCGCACCGGGCGTGCCAATGGAGCGGCCACTGGCGCGGGTGCTCGCAAAACTGTTGCCGAGGTTGGGTAAAGGGTTGGTTTTGTCGGTTGCGCTCACGTAGCGCAAGTAATCTTCCGTTGCCGCTGCGGGTGCCGTTTCGCGACCGTCGTAGCTTTCAACTTTGTTCGTGGATGCCTTGTAGTGCAACATGAAGGCACCGCCGCCCAGACCGCTTGACTGCGGCTCCACCAAGCCCAAAACGGCTTGCACCGCCACCGCAGCGTCAACCGCCGTGCCGCCCGCCGCCAGAACGTTGCAACCCGCTTGAGATGCCAGCGGGTTGGCCGTGACGACCATGAAGCTGCTCGACTTCACCGCAGTCTTGCCGAGCTTGTAGCCCGAAGAAGGCTCAGGAATGGCCGGGTCGCCCGGCAAGCCAGAGCCCACCACCACACCACCGCTGCTGGTCGATTGCAGGCACGGCGTTGCTGCAACCGGCTCGGGCTCAGCCGTGCCGCCGCCACACGCCCACAGGCCCAAGGCCGTCAATGTCAGGGGTGCCAACCACACGGCTCTTTTCACTTGAAACACATCAGTCTTGCGCACGCGAACTCCTTGTAGATAAGAACCGCTGCAAGCACGTCAGCCGCGCGGTCGCCTTCATTCTGCGACTGAATGCTGCAAGTTACAAGCTGACTTTCGTCAGGACTTGGGTGCCAGCACCGCCATCGTGATGCGTGAGACGCAGGTGAGTTCGCCTGCGTCGTTGGTCAAATCGATGTGCCACACCTGCGTGGTGCGGCCAATGTGAACGGGGCGGGTGATGCCAGTCACCCAGCCGCTGCTGGCGGCTTTGAGGTGGTTGGCGTTGATGTCCAGCCCGACTGCGCGGTGCCCTTGCGGCGCGGCGCTGGCGGCCCCGCAGGAGCCCAAGGTTTCTGCCAGCACCACGCTCACCCCGCCATGCAGGATGCCGTAGGGCTGGCGGGTGCGTTTGTCCACCGGCACGCGGGCCTTGATGAAGTCGTCGCCGACCTCCAAAAACTCAATGCCCAGCGCGTCCACCGCAGTGCCGACATGAATGGCAGTGAGGTGGGCGATGGAGATGGGTTGCTTCCAGATGCGCATGAAATAAACCTGTAGGTTAATAATTTGTCAAAAAACCATAATTTTGACGAAATTGATGATCAAATATGGCCTTGGCTCTCGAATAATGTGCATGACAAGCTATATAAATAGTAGCAAATAAAGCTCCACCTTCAAACCAGCCGGTAAAGGCTGATGTGCACACGGTCCGTACCCCGTGCGCCGTTACCGATAAAGAGGCTTTCTGTCATCCATTGCAGCTTGAGGCTGGAGACTTCAAACGTCGGCGCGCAGCGAAAGTAAATGCGGGATGGATCGACCGCTTCGCCGCGCACGAGTTTGGCCACGTCTTCAGCGCTGCCCCGGCGCAGCGCGCGGTTCATCACAAAGATGTGCTCGCCCGCGTACTCGCCGTCCAGTGCGATCAGGTAGCGTGCGTCCAGATCGGCGCAGGTGTCGGAGACGACGATTTGAAAGTCTGCGCCGCCGGGAAGCACGCGACCCTGAAGCGTGGGGTGATGCGCCGCACTGCCCGTCAACGTGCCGCCAGTGATGGGAATGATGCGCCGCTTGCCTCGGCTGTTCAGGCCAGAGACTAGTCCCGCTTCAATCGGTGGGGTGACGAAGATTTGCAGATCGCAGAAATGTTCAAGTGAGGGAGCGTCCAGTGTCATGCGGAGCCTTCAATAGAACGTGATCAATGCGTAATTAATGTGTGATGAGGGCAGGCAGCACTTCGCCCCGGTTTTCGCCAAAACCGATACGGGCGCAGCCCGGCTTTTCGCACCAGCCACGCAAGATCACCGCATCGCCATCCTGCAAAAACGCGCGCTGCTCGCCGTTGCTCAAGGTGATGGGTTCTTTGCCGCCCCTGGTCAGCTCGATGATGGCCCCCGCCTCGCTCGGCGTGGGGCCGGAGATGGTGCCGCTGCCCAGCAGGTCGCCGCTGTTGAGGTTGCAGCCGCCCACGGTGTGCTGCGCCACCATTTGCGCAAACGTCCAATACTGATGGCGGAAATTGGTGCGCGAGACCTCCATCGCCCCCGCGCCTTTCGCGCGCGATACCGCCGACTCGATCAGCACTTGCAGCGAGATGTCCAGTGCCCCGGCGGCGCAGTTGTACGGGCTGTCCAGATAGGCCAGTGGCTGGGGCTGGTTTGCGGGGCGATTGAAGGCGGAGCGGTAGGGGGCGAGCGCCTCCATCGTCACAATCCAGGGCGAGATGCTGGTGCAAAAGTTCTTACCCAAAAAAGGCCCGAGCGGTGCCATCTCCCAAAACTGGATGTCGCGCGCGGACCAGTCGTTCAGCAGGCACACGCCAAACATGTGCGCATCGGCCTGCGTCAGCGGGATAGTTTTGCCCATGGCGTTGCCGGTGCCGATAAATAAGCCCAGCTCCAGCTCGTAGTCCAGCCGCGTGCAAGGCCCAAACACCGGCGTGCTGGCACCGGGCGGCATGCTTTGCCCCATCGGGCGGCGAAACTTGGTGCCGCTGATCACTATGCTGGAGGCACGGCCATGGTAGGCAATCGGCAGCCACTGGAAGTTGGGCGTCAGCGGCGCATCGGGCCGCGCAATTTTGCCGACGTTCAGCGCATGGTGGATGGACGTGTAGAAATCGGTGTAGTCGCCAATCTGCGTGGGGATGGTGAACTCGCAATCGACCATGGCAACAAAGCAACTGCGCAAGGCGGCCATCTGCGCGGGTGACGCACCCAGCTCCAACAGCGCAAACAGGCTGTGGCGCAGCGCGCGCCAAGCGACTGGCCCCGTCGCCAACAACTCGTTGAGCGTGGGCTGCGCGCAGGTCTTCACCACCAGCGCGGCCAGGCCGTTCATGACGCCGCTTTCACTCACCGCAGCCAGGTCAATCACCTGGTCGCCAATTGCCACGCCACCGCGAAACGCTTCGCTTTTACCTCGGCGGCGAAACACCGCCAGCGGCAGGTTTTGCACCGGAAAATCGCAGTGGGGCGCGTTGGCTGACTCGACCCAACTCTTGGTGGCAGGGTGGTGGGTGTGGTTCAGCGCGGTGAGGTTGATGGCCATGGCGGGTTCCTGTGACGAGATGTTCAAGCCTGTGTCAAGCGTACCTCAAACAGGGGTCAAACAGGCATCAGGCGGTCATCAAAAATAGCGACTGCCCGGGTCCATCCGGCTGAAGCACCGCGAATTTTGTGCGGGAAGCAGGAAATATAAAACCCACTGGGCGGCAAGACTTCGAGGTTATGCAGTTTTTCCAGATGGCAATAACCGATGTCGCGCCCGGCCTTGTGGCCCTCCCAGATCAGTGAGGCATCGTGGGTGGCTTCGTACTTCTTGGCGGTGTGAACGAAAGGTGCGTCCCAGCTCCAGGCATCGGTGCCCGTCAGGCGCACGCCGCGTTCCAGCAAATACATCGTCGCTTCGTAGCCCATGCCGCAGCCGCTGCTCACGTAATCTGAACTGCCATAGCGCTTGCCCGCGCGGGTGTTGATCACCACAATCTCCAGCGGGCTCAGCGTGTGGTTGATGCGTTTGAGTTCTGCCTCCACATCCGCTGCCTGCACGACGGAGCCATCAGCGAGTTGGGTGAAATCGAGCTTCACGCCGGGCTGGAAGCACCAGTCCAGCGGCACGTCATGGATGGCGATTGACGGCTCTTGGTGGCCCAATGCTTTGTTCATCGTGCTATGAAAATGATATGGCGCATCCAGATGCGTGCCATTGTGGGTGGAGAGGCTCACTGTCTCCACGGCCCAGCCCTCACCATCCGGCAGGTCGCCCTTTTGCAGACCGGGGAAAAACTCCGCGATCTGCTCGGCGGTGCTCTCGTGCGTGAAGTATTGAATCTTCGGCGCGAAGGCGGGCGGATCGCTCAGCACATCGTTTTCAAGAAAGATCGACAGGTCTACCAGTTTGCGGGTCATGGGTTAACTCCAAAAAAACAGACAATGAATCAAGGCCGTTGCCACTTCAAAAAGCGCCGCTCCGCCAGTGCCAGCAGCGTGTTGCTGATGAAGCCAATTGCGCCCAGCAACACAACACCGGCAAACAATTCACTGGCGCGAAACGAACGGGCCGCCAGCAAAATCGCCTGGCCCAGGCCCGGTTGTGACGCGATCATCTCGCCCACCACCGTCACGATCAGCGCCACGGTGAGTGACAGCCGCGTGCCCGCCAGAATATCCGGCAGGGCATTGGGCAAGCCGATCTTGAGGACGAAATCCAGCTTCGAGAGTTGCAGCCCGGCGGAGACCTCGCGCAAGCGCATATGCACCTGCGCCAGCCCGTGCACGGTGGCCAGCAGCACAGGCCACATCGCACCAAAGCCCACAACGGCAAGCACCATATTGGATGACAGGCCAAAGATGGAAATCGCCAACGGCATCACCGCCGATGCGGGCAAGGGCCGCACAAACTCCAGCGTGGGGCCAATCCAGGCGCGGGCTGTGGCAGATGCGCCAATCAACGCGCCCAGCCCGACGCCCAACAGCGAAGCCAGCAGCCAGCCCAGCAGCATGCGCGCCACCGTGGCTTGGGTGAATGCGGCAAGGTCACCACCGGACATGCCGTCGATCAGCGCCGAAGCCGCGGCTTCGGGTGTCGGTAAAAACACCTTGCTCACCCATTGCAAGTGGCTGGCCAGCCACCACAGGGCCAGCATCAGCACGAGCAGCGCGATCGACTCCAGCATGCCCTGCGCGCGCCGTGCGACAAGCGTTTTCATTGCGGCGCTCCGCTGGCGAAAGATGGCGTCAAAGTCTCGCCCATGCGCACCGCCACGTACTGTTGCAGGGCCAGTGCCGCCGCGTTGATGACGTAACCCACCACGCCAATCCAGAACAACCAGGCCAACATCAAATCGGGCGCCATGCTTTGCTGCGAGATGATGAGCGCATAGCCCATGCCGCTGGGGTTGGCGGCGATTTCTATCGTTACCGCCACCACCAGCGCAATGGCCACACCCAGGCGCAGCGCCACAAAAAGACGTGGCACGATGGCCGGCAGGAAGACTTTGAAAATACGGCTCCACGGCGACAAACTCAGCGCGCGCGAGACCTCCAGCAACTGTGGCTCCACCTGCTGAACCGCCGCTTGGGTGAGGATCAGCAGCGGCCACAGGCAGGCAAACGCCACCACGGCGATCTCCATGGACCAGCCAAAACCGAAGATCAGCATCGACAGCGGAAT
>JANNFW010000746.1:0-5438 GCA_031380235.1 Rhodoferax sp.
GTGCTCCACGACCCCAATGCCCCCAACGCGGTCAGCGAGGCCAAAGATTTAAGGGAAGCCCGACGGTTCAAATTACGAATGCTCATGACGATCTCTCCAAGGGTTGAGGGTGTGGTTGAAAAAAGTTTCAAAACAGTGCAACGCGGTGCGCAGCCTTGAATACAAGAGTGATCGCAAAAACTATGCCTAATTCTTGAAGCGTTGCCGCAATGGCTGTCGTTGTTTAGAGCGACGACGGCTTCAAATGGGCAACGCCCGCACTTTGCAAAACATAGGCCGCGCGCAGGGCCAAGTCCTCACGCCACGGTGCCGCAATGATCTGCACCGCAATGGGCAGACCACCCGTATCCATGGGCCACATCGGTGCAGCCACGACGGGGCAGCCAGCAAATGAGACCGGCTGTGTCAGCAGCCCCATCGCCGGGCGACACGGATGCTGTTGGCCATTGATATCCAGCCATTCGGTGCCAATCAACGACGCACTGACCGGCGTGGCGGGTGCCAGCAAGATGTCCCAATGTTTGAAGAGCGCATTCACGCGGTCGCGATAAACGCGCCGAAACCGCTGTGCCCGTACGTACCAGGCAACGGGTTGCAAGGCACCGGCGATGAATCGATCAACGCTCAGGGGCTCGAATTCCTCCAACCGATGTCGTAAATTGGGCAAGTGAAGGCCGCCGCCCTCGCTGGCCGTGATGATGAAAGCTGCGGCCCGCCCAAGTTCCGCATCGGGCCATCGCACCATCTCGGTGGCACTCAATGTTTTCGCTGCAAAGGCCGCAACCTCACGTGCGGGAGGTGTGGCGTAGTCGTGAAAGTAGCCGTCCAAGACACCGATGCGTAAACCCTCAACGCCACGCGACAGACTTTGCGCGACAGGTTGCACTTCCAATGCGTGGCAACCGGGATCGAGCGGATCGCGTGATTGCAGCGCGTCGTAGGCCAGCGTCAGACTCTCCACCGAGTCCGCGAAGGGGCCTAAATGGTCAATACTGTACACAAACGGGTAGCTGCCCCGGCGCGATAGCCGACCAAAAGTGGGCTTTAACCCCCAAACGCCGCAAAGCGATGCCGGCACGCGGATTGAGCCATTGGTGTCGGAGCCGAGTGTGATCGGCACCTGCCCGGCTGCCACGGCGGCGGCAGACCCGCCGGACGATCCACCCGCAATTCTGGACAGATCGTGCGGGTTATGACACGCGCCGAAATGCGTGTTCTCGGTAGTGAAGCCGTAGGCGTACTCGTCCATATTGAGCGAGCCCACCAGCACCGCGCCCGCCGCATTCATCTGCGCGACCAGGAATGCGTCTTGCGCGGCGGGTGGATTCACGCGATTCACCTTGGAGCCTGCCAGGGTGACTTCTCCTTGCACGTCAAACAGATTCTTGACCGCAAACGGCACACCCGCCAGTGGTGGCAGCTTTTCTCCACGCGCGCGCTTTGCGTCAACCGCTGCGGCTTCTGCGCGAGCGCGTGAATAGTGTTTTGCTGTGAAGGCGTTGACCTTGGCATCGGTCGACTCAATGCGGGCGATGCAGGCTTGCACCACTTCACTCGCGCTCAAATCGCCTGCCGCTATCGACCTGGCCATTGAAAGCGCGTCGACATTGTCGCTTCTAGCTGCTGTATTAGACATAGCTAATTAGTTATATTTGCAGGGAGCAAGAAGCTTGCAGGGCAATAAATTTCCGCCAATTCGTCATCCACGGGCAGTGGCATATCGTCGAGCAGTTGCGCAAGCTGAGCCGTGCGCGCTAGGTGAGCTGCGACCGCAGACGCTCGCTGGCTGTCCAGCGTTAGCCCTTGCAGCGCCGCGCTGGCTTTCACGTAATCTAGGATCTGTTGATCGGCCAGCATGACCATCTCCGGTTCGTTGATGTGTCGTTGAATATCAGTAGGGCTAGGTGGTGCTGGGCGCTTTCAGCGACGCCATGTAAGCCCGCCATCCGCCAAAATGCGACATGTCCTGCGCGCTTTGGAGTGCCTGCGCCTCGCACACGAACCCCTGCACCTGGCTTCCGTCGTCCAGCGCCAGCGTGCCGATGCCGAGCGGCGCGGGGATCATCGCGACGAACGAGCCATAGGCCGTAACGGGCATTTCCCACACCTCCAGCGCAATGCGCGCGCCCGTGTTGGGCGCCACTTGCAGCAGCCCCGGCTTAGGGGGCGTGGTGCCCGGCAATGCGTATAGGCGGTAGTGGGGTGCCGTGTGTGCTGACGCGACCAGCACAGCGCCGCGTTCAGTCAACTGCCCGTTCAGCGTCATGCCCGAGAGATGAGCACCGACCACGGCGATCTTCACCGTCTGCGCTGCCTTCAGTCCGGCAATGCTGCTCACGGCGGACAAGGCCACGTCCGTCGCGCCTTGCATCAGCCCTGTGGCGTGGTGGTAGCGCTGCCCCAAATCGGCCAATTGCCAATCGCTGCCGCACGGCCCGATCAGTGTGATGCCAAACGGCAAACCATCCGCGCGAATGGAACTCGGCACCGAGATCGCCGCGTAGTCCAGCAGGTTGACGAAGTTGGTGTATGCACCGAGGTTGCGATTCAACGCAACCGGGTCGGCCTGCATCTGCGCGATGGTGTAGTGCGTAGGCGTGGTGGGCACCAGCAGCACGTCGATGTAGTCCCACATCGGGCGAGCCTGCTGCTCGAAGGTTCGCAGTTGAACTTGCGCGTCTACCCAGTCTGCTGCGCTGTAGTTTCGCCCTGCACCCAAGATGCTGCGCACGGGCTCGATGATCTGATCTGAATGGTCGTCGTAAAAGCTGCGCACAGCGGCGTAACGCTCGGCCACCAGTGCACTGCCATACAGCAGCGCCGCAGCGCCCGCCAACGGAGCATAGTCGATGCTGACGCGAACGCCGCCCAGCGCAATCAACTGAATGATGGCGTGCTCAAATGCGGCTTCTGCGGCTTTGTCACCGAAGAACTCCAACGCAGAAGGCACGCCAAATCGAAATTTTGCAGGCCACGCATTGGCGGCCAGGGTGAGTTGACGCGAGAACGGATCCTGTGCGTCATAACCCATCGCCGCCTCCAGCACGCGGGCCGCCACGCCGACCGTGCGCGCGAAGATCGAGACGCAATCCACACTTTGCGCGGCAGGCACCACGCCGTGCGCGCTAATCAAGCCCTTGCTCGGCTTGATCCCCACAATGTTGTTAAGGCCTGCTGGCACACGCCCCGAGCCCGCTGTGTCCGTGCCCAGAGAAAAATCCACCTGGCCCGTGGCCACCACATACGCGGAGCCCGCGCTGGAGCCGCCGGACACATAAGCGGGGTTGAACGCGTTGGGCACCGCGCCATGGGGCGAGCGTGTGCCGTTCAACCCACAGGCAAACTGATCCAGGTTGGTTTTGCCCGCCAAGGTTGCGCCGCTGTCAAGCAGCCTTTGCACCACCGTCGCGTGTTGCGCAGGCGAGTAGCTAAAGGCCGGGCACGCCGCTGTGGTGGGCACGCCCGCCACGTCGATGTTGTCTTTGACTGCAAACCTCAAGCCTGCCAGCGTGCCAGTGCCTGCGCCCGCACCCAAGCCTTGCGCCTCATCCAGCCGCGCGATCCACGCCTGCGCAGCCCGCTCGGTTGCGGGCACTTTGCCTGCGTTGGTTGTAACTAAACTCTGCACCATTGACGAGCATTCCATCTTATATCCAAGAATGAATGCAAAGAGCGTGCCAGTGCAAGTTGGCGGATCCGCACTGATTGAGCCGCCCTATCGCTCAAATAGATTGACCCACGCGCCGCCTATTCCTACACTA
This sequence comes from Rhodoferax sp., assembly GCA_031380235.1. Classification (GTDB taxonomy): domain Bacteria; phylum Pseudomonadota; class Gammaproteobacteria; order Burkholderiales; family Burkholderiaceae_C; genus JANYCG01. The sequence goes on from JANNFW010000746.1 coordinate 3,762, forward strand.
CGGCTAGATGTTGCCCACCCGCCTGAATCCGTACAAAAAACTGCTCGTGCTGCTGGCATTTTCTGCCGCGCTGTGGCTGGCGCTGGGCAATTCGGTGCGTGTGCTGATGGCATCCAGCATGGGCCAGTCAATAGACATCACCATCTGCACCAGCATGGGGATGAAGAAAATCTCCGTGAAAGTGGATCAAAGCGGCGATGCGCCGGTGATGATGAAACATTGCGGCAATGCGGCGTTTGCTGTGCTGCCGCTGCCGCCGTCCCATCCCGACGGGCTAAGCTTTGCCACACCAGGAACGGTAGCCTCGTGGCAGTTTGTCCAAGTGCTGGGCATCGAGCCCCAGCGCACCTGGGAAAACGCACCGCCCCCCTTGCGCGGGCCGCCGTCTCTCGTCATTGGTTGACGAATCGTGAGCCGGGCCGTTTGGCCTGACCACGTACTTTTACCGTCTTTTCAAATCTCATTGCGGTGGCAGTGGCTGCTTGGGCATTCGCTCAACGGGCATCACCCTTGTTCCTCTTATTTTCTGTTTCGAAAGCACTTTTATGACCTTCAATTTTTCGCGTCGTCTCGCCCTGTCCTTGGCAGGTTTCGCCGCATCGCTGGGCTTGGCCGGCTGCGCCTCCATGAACGAACCCGCCCAGGCGGTGATGCTGCTGGAGCCTGCGAACGGCGCCACCGTCAGCTCGCCCTTCAAGGTGCGCTTTGGCATCAAAGGCATGACGGTGGCCGAAGCGGGCGAAATTCTCGCCAACAGCGGCCACCATCATCTGCTGATAAACCAGCCGCCTGTTGCCAAGGGCGAGTCGGTTCCTTTTTCGGATCAACACCTGCACTTTGGCAAAGGCCAGACCGAGACAGAAGTCAAGCTCGCACCCGGCATCTACAAGCTGACGGCGCAATTCGCTAACGGCGCGCACCAGTCGTATGGCGCGGGCATGAGCAACACCATCACGGTGACAGTGAGGTAAGGTGACCTGATGCGGCAGAGTTTTGCGCTTCGGCGTGGAACTTTGCGGCTACGTCTACGGGAAAACGGTGGTTTACGCTAAAAATTAACTTGGAAGTTAATTTTTAACTCAAACTGCCAAAAAAAACCGAAAATACGAACAAAATAGGCATCCAGCTCTCGTACTACATGCATGATAAGCTACTTATTTAGTAGCAATCTGCAAACGCTTGACCCACTGATTGCTGGTATTGCGCAGCCGTTGGACTAGCTACTTTGTTCTACCATGACTGAGGCGGGTTGGCGGAGTTCTAGGGCTGGCGCCAGATACCTCAGATGTGCTAGTATGAGGCACATCTGGAGGAGAAATGCCGAAACTTGGCAAAGATGCGTTACTCGAACAAGAAAGATTCGAGCTTAAGCCAAAGTCAGGCGGCGGACTCCTTAGTTATGAGGTTTGGGGATACGTCCAACGGGGCAAAACCATTGTGACCCGATACAACCTGGCCTACATCAACCATGCAATTTACCGGGGCGACAACGGGCGGGTTCTGGGGTTCGACAATGCCCATGCCTACCACCATCGGCACTGCATGGGTCAAGTAGAAGCCGTTGAATTTGTGAGCTACGAGGCCACGCTGGAACGGTTCCAGCGAGAGTGGCTGGAAATCGTCAAACCAACACGAGGAAAGAAACCATGACCAAAGTTGTAACCCGCACTGATGATG
>JANNFW010000752.1:0-2560 GCA_031380235.1 Rhodoferax sp.
GGCTCCATCGTGAATAAAGATGCTCGCACGCGAGTTACCCAAAAACCCAAACGCCTCAGGCGGTGCGCTTGAAAAGGTACTGCCTTGATTCAAGTCCGCATTAAAGCGTCCATCCGCAAATTTGACCGAGTTGGCAGTGCTGACATGAAAGGCACCCGGTACGTCCACGCTGGCACCCGCACCGAACGTCACGCCCGCTGGGTTGATGAAGTAAAAGGCCGGGCTGCCACTGGACGCGCTCAAGTTCAGAGCACCATTGATCTGCGACATTTGCCCGCCCGTTACGCGGCTGATCACGTTGCTGATGCCCGGTGTTGACGTGCTGAAGGTGGCCGACTGGCCGCTGCCAATGTTGAAGGTCTGAAAGCTGTGAAAGAGATTGCTGCCCGCCAGCTTGCCCAGCGTTTGCTGGATTTGATAGCTTGGCCCCAGCAGATTTTGCGCGGCAGGCCCTACGCTGCCATCGGTGCGAATCTGTGCGTGGGTTTGTCCACCTGACGCAATGCAAGCAAGCAGCCAGAGCATGCGCTGCATCAGCGATGGTGTTGGTCTGGATGAAGGGGTCATAGCCAGTTCCCAATCAAAGAAAAGGGTGCCCAGAAAAACGGATGCGCTGTTTGCGCATTGTGCAGCACCTGCACCTGCGACTGCTGCAAGGCGCGCGCTTTGGACCCCCTGCTTCGCAATGCCCGCGTAAAAGCGCGTCATCACGCTGACCGCCGCATCGTCATCCACCGGCCACAGGGTGCCCAGCACACTCTTGGCGCGGGCTTTCATGGCCGCACCCGATATGCCCAAGGGCGCGCGGTCGTTGCCCGCAGCGGTTTCACATGCCGACAAGCTCAGCACTTCAATCGGTGCGCCCTGGAACTGCTCGCCCTTCAGGATATTTTGCAGGCCATCCAGCGTGAGCACATCGTCAAACGCCAGGATGTAGCTGGAATCCGCACTGCCACCAAATACACCGTGCGAGGCCAGGTGAACCGCGCCGTATCGCTGTGATTTCGCCGCTTGCGCGAATGCGTCAATGGTGAATGCAGCATCCACCAGTTGCGTCCCAGGCATGATTTTCTCCAGCGCTTGCACCTCTCGGCTTACACCTGGCAGGGCCAAAGCGGAGCGCAAGCTTTCAACCCGATTAAGCCCATCTGCTCGCGGCGCAACGACACTCTCGACCAGCAGATTTCGAGCGTTCATGGATCGCAACAATCGGTTCGGCGCGACGGCTGCGGATTGCATCGGCGGCGTTGGTGGTACCAGGGGCGCGGCCAGGACTGATTTCAAGCGCGTGGTGCTGTATTTGTCAACCACGCTGCCAAAGGTGGAAGCTCCGGCCACCAGCGCCGTCAGCGTGCGAGGTGCAGGCGCGTTGGTGTTGGTCATCGACAAGCCGGTTGCGGTGCTGATGGCGTATTTCTCAACGGCAAACCGCGCGCCATCGTGCAAGGCTCCCAGGGGCACGGTGCGGGTGGTCGAGTCGGGCACCACCACCAACGTGTCGATGGAAGCCGTGCTCAAAAAAACCTCCAGCGGGCGTAACAGCCAGTCGTAAAGCTGGCGCGCAGCCGGCAGGTAGTTGCCCTGCGGACTGCGCAGCTCGTTGGACAAACCATTTGCCGCCTGTCGCACGGAGGTACTGGCCACGCGGGTGGAGAAGCGCGCCATGCCCTGTTCTGTCTCCACCAACATCTCAATTCGGTCGGCAAAGATGACCGGATACAGCACGGCGGTGCGCGGCGGTATGACGGTGGCGCTTCCGCCTTTGACAGCATCCACCACACAACGGTCGCCCAAATAGTCTTGCAGCTCGGTTTGTTTAACAAGCTCCAGCGCGTCGCGTGCGCGGCGCAGCAAGGCATCGTGCTGGGGTTTGGGCGTGCTGTCCGTGAGCTTCAGCAGGCCATCCACCAGCCCTAAGTAAATGGGCTCAAAAGTAGCGCTGAAGGACGACTGCCCGTCGTCATAGTCGATGGGAATGTCTTGGCGAATCTGCTCGATCTGGTTGACGGCGCGCTGGTACGCAGCCAGCGACTGGGCCTGTTTGCCGCTGGCAGCATGCAGACGCGCCACGCGCCACTCCAGCGCAATCTGCAAGTCGGCCGAGGTGTTTTGCGCATCGGCACGCAGGCGCGTGAGAGCCTGCTGCGACAGTACCAGCGCTTCAGCGGGACGCGCCTGGTTTTCATGCTGTTGCGCCAAGGCATCCAGCACTTCAAAATTCAGTCGGTCGTTAGGCACATTGGCAGACAGCGCGCGTGCCCGCTCCAAGCTGCGCTGGGCCAGTGCGGCACCGGTAGCTCCGAGTGTTTGACCGAGCGATTGCGCCTGGTGCCCCAAGTTGAGGTACAGCCTGCTTGCCGCTTCCTGGTGGCTGGGGTCGATGCCCTTGCTTGGTAGAGCTTGCGGGGCGAGTTTTTCAAGATCGGCCTCTATCACCATCAGGCGCGCCAGCCGCGCCTGATTGGGCAACAGCCGCGCCTGGTTGAGCTGTGCGCTGGCCCGCAGCATTCCGTCAGAGGGTGCAAACTGTTCCGCACGCTGGTAGTGTCCAAGTGCCGCC
>JANNFW010000764.1:0-1569 GCA_031380235.1 Rhodoferax sp.
CATGATCCCGCCCACTTCGAACGGGTTTTGCGTCAACGGCTGCGGTTTGCGGCCTAATTCCATTTCGCGAAATTTCGCACACAATGCGCAATACAGCTTGCGCACTGTGAGTCCGTTTTAACTTTCAAGTCGTAAGTCAAACCATAAGTCTCAAGACAACGCGTTCATCCATCACCATGAAACTCAACATCGTTCCGGCCAGCATGGGCTTTCAGTGGGTCAAACTGGGTGTCAAAACCTTTTTCAAGCAGCCTTTGGCCCTGGCCGGGATGTTCTTCATGTTCATGGCGGCCATGTCGGTATTGAGCATGGTGCCCGTCATCGGTAACTTGGTAGCATTGGCCTTGCTGCCCGCCGCCACTTTGGGGCTGATGGCTGCGACGAAAGAAGCGACCAAAGGCAAGTTCCCGATGCCGTCCATCCTCATCACTGCCTTTCGTGCCAGTCAGCAGCAAATTAAGGCCATGCTGATCTTGGGTGCAGTCTACGTCGTGGGTTTTCTGGTAGTGATGGGTTTCTCGGCTCTGTTTGATGGTGGTAAGTTTGCGCAACTGTATTTGGTAGGCGGCAGCTTGACGCGTGAGACCGTGATGACCTCCGATTTTCAGTCGGCCATGTGGGCCAGTATGGCGTTGTACTTGCCGCTGTCGATGCTGTTTTGGCACGCGCCCGCGCTGGTTCACTGGCATCAGTTGCCGCCGCTCAAAAGCCTGTTCTTCAGCTTCACGGCCTGCGCGCGCAATTTCGCAGCGTACCTCGTTTTTGGCTTGAGTTGGATGGGTGTGTTCATGGGGGTCGGTGTCGTCATGACGACGGTTGCAGCCCTCATTGGGGGTGCCGCTGCTGCGGGTTCTGTGATGTTCCCCGTCGCCCTATTGCTGGCGGCCATGTTTTTTACGTCTATCTATTTCACCTTCGAATCCACCTTCGAATCCGTTGCGCCAATCGACACTCCAATGCCCTAACTAACAGCCTCACAACAGGGGAGACCCAGCATGACACAACACATTTTGCAAGGCCGATCGGAGCAGGAAGTGCTCTGGTTTCAGCGCCGCAGCTTCATCACCGCAGCGGCCGCCTGGACAGCCATGGGCGGCTTTGCCAGTGCGCAAGCGCAGTCGCGCAGCAACATTGTGGAATTGAATGGCGATGCCTTCATCAACGGCGAGCGTCTGCAGGCGCAGCGCACCATTCAAACCGGGGACAAGTTGGAAACCGGGCCAAATTCCAGCCTGATTTTTGTTCTGGGTAATGCCTCATTCCAAGTGCGCCAGAACTCCAACTTGATTGTTGAACGCGGTGCATCCTTAAGCTTTGTCAGCGTGTTGCGGCTGCTCACAGGCGGTGTCGCCAGCGTGTGGGGCCGCGGCGGCAACCGCCGCATCGTCACACCTACGTTGACAGCAGGAATCCGGGGCACCGGCGTTTACACCGAAGTCCCTGACAACCAGAATGGCCGCAGTTACTTTTGCAACTGTTACGGCACCGTGGACATGAGCGCCGGCCCCGATAAAGCGGTAAGCCGGGCCAGCTATCACCAGTCATTTTGGGCCGAAGTCCAGCCCAAAG
>JANNFW010000769.1:0-2160 GCA_031380235.1 Rhodoferax sp.
TGCTTACCGCGCTTCCAGCCAAAGCCACGCAAGTATCCCTGTGGGATGTAGTGGTGATTGCGGGATTCAGTCATTCACGAATTGTCGTCTGCCCAGTGAGTGCAGCGCGCACCTTTGGCGTTCTTTTGAACTAGAGGTAACCCGTCACGCTATAACCCTGCGGCCTCACCCCGAAGGTCGCTCTTCCGGCCAGCAACTCCCCGAACGCAGCGCGCCACGCCATCGCTTCTGCGTACACTTTACCCATGCCCGTCCGCAAAACACCCACCCCCAACCGCACCCCGCCACTGCGCATCGGCATCCTCGGCTGCGCCAACATCGCCAAGCAGTTCACCAAGATTTAACGTTTGCACAGGCCGCTGGTCAGTCGTTTTGCCCAAACCCGAGCCAATTGCAAACGCCGCTTTCAACCTGCCGCATTTGTGCGACGTTGAGACTGCCAACTTTACGAACGAGCCAGGCAACTGGAACTGTAACCAACCCCTGCGCGTCAAATGCGCCAGGTTTCAAAAATCGAACTGGCACGACGACTTCAAAATTTGAATTGCGCACGCTGGTGGTGTGGGGGACGAGCGTCACAATAGATCGGTCACTGTCTCCCGCAGGAACGCTGAGTACAAGGCAGGGCCGCACTTTTGCAGTCATCCCAAGATCCACCAGCCAGACCTCGCCGCGTGGCGGAGCTTTCAAGTTTGCGCCTCACGGCGATCAAGCTCCAAAAACACCGCATTTGCAGCGCGTCGAAGTTGATCGTTGTTGGGTGCCGTGTAGGGGATTTCGATGGGCAGCCGCAGCAGGCTCACAAGCACCTCTTTCTGTGCTTTGCGCGGAAGCGTACCGAATGCGGACAGCAGTTGTTGAGCAGCGTTTGTCATGGAAAGATTTTATCCAGTCGTGAGCTGTATGGGGTGCGCAAGGCGGAATAGGTCGAAATCAGCGTCAAATTGATAAAAATTAACTCACAGGTTTATTTTTATCAATTTGACGGCAAAATTTGCTTATTTTTATATGTTTTAGGCCTCTAGCTCTCGGATAACATACATGAGTAGCTACTATTTTTGTAGCGTTTTCAATGCTGCTGTCGATGTCGATCCGCCTCACACTTTTCCCCGAACGCTTTCGGGTACCCGCTCGCGCACTCGGTCGCGGTACATCTCAGGCGCTGCGGCAATACCCGCCTTGAACGCTTGCAACGCCTGGGCTTCGTCGTTCAGATTGTCCAAATAGATCAAGCCGACGCGCAGCCAACTGTCCGAGGCCAGGGCGGGTGAGCCTTTGCCGCGCAGTTTGAGGGCTTGGATGACCAGGGGCCAGTCTCGGGCGGCGGTCCCCATGGAGATTGAGAGATTGACCAGTTCCGCATCGGCGCTGCTGCTGTTGAGGTACTCGCGGGCCAGGCGAAGGGCCTTATCTTCTTGCGCGGTCTGGATGAGCAAAACGACCTCGAGCGAGCGCACGGCAGGCGCATCAGCCTGCACGGCTTGGGCTTTGGCGAGGTACACCATGGCGGAATCGATGTCCTGCAATTGCAGGTAGCCTCGGCCAATATTACTCAACACCACGGCAACGTGCGGGCGCGACGACACAATGGACTGCCAGATCGGGATGGCGTTTTTCCAGTCGCCCCAACTGGCCAATTGATCCGCCACCGTGGGGGTGATTTTGCGGTAGTGGGGCGTGATGGCAATGCCTTCCTGCACCAGAGTCAGCATCCGCTGCTTCGTATCGGTCCAGCGCGGATCGTTGGGCACACCCGAGGCGGAAATGGTCAGCGCCATCTTGACGGCGGTGATGAGCTTTGACTCGGCAAGCAGGGCCTGCCAACTAATGTAAGCCGCAAGGCACAGGCCCATCAGCGCGCTCGCGAGCCCCAAGTTCGCAGGGTTGGCACGCCGCCAGAACGGATTTGACGCCTGGCCGGCTTCCAGGCGGATCGCATGCGCATCGCCGCTTGCCAAAATACCCAACAAAAGCGCAAACAAGGCCCCCGTACTGGCCATTCGCCACGGAAACCCGGCACCGCTGACCAGCAGCAAGGCCGCCAAACTGGCCAAGGCGATGGCGTGAAAAGCCGCATCAGGCGATCTCTGCACTGACGACCACGTGCGCCGCGTCACGCTGACGATGAACGCCAGCAGGCTGATCAAGAACAACCAGCCA
>JANNFW010000802.1:0-4717 GCA_031380235.1 Rhodoferax sp.
CAAACAGGTTGATGTCGTGCTCAAGCAGCAAAGCCAGCCGCTGCTACATCCAGCCGACAACACGCCCGTCTTGCCCCTGCCAAAACAGGCCATGGTGCACAAAGATGGCGTCGGCCTGCGCCTCAATCGCCGCTTCAATCAAGGCCCGGCTGGCGGTCACGCCTGAGACGATTTTCTTGACGTTTGGTTTGCCCTCGACTTGCAAGCCATTGGGGCCGTAGTCTTTGAAGCGCTGGGGTTGCAGCAGGGCGTTGAAGGCTTGAAGAAGATCGTCGCGAGAGGTCATACGGCATTTTCGCACCAGACTTCTGGCGCAGCGCTCTACAATTTGCGCCATGAAACGTCTCTGGCTCCTGTTTTCGCAAACCGCCACGGTGCTGCTGGCCGCTTATTTTGTGGTGATGACGATGAAGCCCGACTGGCTGAACGCGGGCAGCAAACTGCCCTCGTTGGCCTTGGTCGAAGCGCCGGTCGCTGCCGCTGGGGCGATACCTGCCAACAGTTTTCGGCTGCCCGCCCAAAAGGCATCGCCCGCCGTGGTCAGCATCAACACCAGCAAGGCCGCCGCCAGCGACCCGCGCTCCAACGATCCGTGGTTCAAGTTCTTTTTTGGCGAACGTGAAAACGCTCCGCAAACGGGCCTGGGCAGCGGCGTGATTGTGAGCAGCAGCGGCTATATCTTGACCAACAACCACGTCGTGGAAGGCGCGGACGAAATCGACGTCGTGCTGAACGACGGACGCCACGCCATCGCCAAAATCATCGGCACCGACCCCGACACCGACCTGGCCGTGCTGAAGATCGACCTGGATCGCCTGCCGGTGATCGTGATCGGCAGTTCAGACACGCTGCAAGTGGGCGACCAGGTTCTGGCCATTGGCAACCCGTTTGGTGTCGGGCAAACCGTGACGGCAGGCATCGTGAGCGCGACCGGACGCAACCAGTTGGGCATCAACACTTTTGAGAATTTCATCCAGACCGATGCCGACATCATCCGCGGTAACTCCGGCGGCGCGATGGTGGATGTGATCGGCTACCTGGCGGGCATTAACTCAGCGATCTACTCCCGCTAATGCGGCAACATGGGCATTGGCTTTGCCATTCCGGTCGCCACGGCAAAAATGGTACTCGAAGGCATTGTGAAAGACGGCCAAGTCACGCGCGGCTGGATTGGCGTGGAGCCCAATGAGCTTTCAGCCGAACTGGCCGAAACCTTTGGCCTCAAAGTGCCAACGAATGGCGGCACTCTGGCGGTGCGGGGAGTGATCATCACCGGCGTGCTTCAAAACGGCCCAGCAGCGGTATCCGGCATTCGACCGGGCGACATCATCACCAGCGTGAGCGGGCAGTCAGTGGCCACCGTGCCTGAACTGCTGAGCAGGGTGGCGGCACTCAAACCGGGTACAGCCTCCAAGTTCAGCCTGATTCGGCGCAATGACAAGGTGGAAGTCGATGTAACGCCGGATGTACGGCCTAAAACCCGCCGGCCAGCCCGACAGTAGCTCGATCGCAAATCATCGACACGCTATATTAAATATAGCTACTAATGCATGTTATTCGGGAGCTAGAGCCTCAAAAGACTCTTAATTTTGGCAAAAATAGCGTTTTGACGGTGAAAATTAACCCACGGGTTAATTTTCTACGGTTTTGCGGAATCTGATGCTACGTCAGCCGCTACGTCATCGGGCGATTTGGTGTGCTTGATGAAAATCTGCGCGCACCAGATACCGATCTCGTACAGCAGGTACATCGGCACCAACAGCGCGATCATCGACACCGGATCGGGCGGCGTGACAATGCCCGCCACAGCGGCAGCACCCACGACAAAGTAAGTGCGAAAGGCTTTGAGCTGCGCAATCGTGACGATCTTCATGCGCGCGAGGATCACCACTGCAATCGGTACCTCAAACGCCACGCCAAAGGCGATAAACATGGTGATAACGAAGTCCAGGTAGGCTTCGATGTCGGGGCTGACTGCGACCGACGTGGGTGCCATTTTTTGGATCGCCGGAAAGGCCTGGCCAAACACAAAAAAGTAGCAAAACGCCGCACCGGTGTAAAACAAGATGGTGCTGGCAGCCACCAAAGGCAGCACCAGCTTTTTCTCATGCCGGTACAGGCCAGGCGCGACAAACGCCCATACCTGGTAAAGAATCCACGGTAACGCCAAACCCACCGCCGCCAGCACGGTGACTTTGATCGGCACCAAAAACGGCGACACCACACCCACCGCGATCATGCGTGAGCCTTCGGGCAGGGCTTTGACCAACGGCATGGCCAGCAGGTCGTACATCTGCGACGGGCCGGGGTAAAACAGCAGAACCACCAACAGCGCACCGACGCCATAAAGTGCCTTCAGCAGGCGGTCGCGCAGCTCGACCAAATGTTGAACAAACGGCTGCTCGGTGCCTGCCAGTTCGTCCTCTTTGGTGGTTTTGCCGTCTTTGTCAGTGTTGAAATCGGTCATCAGCTTAGGAGTTTCGGTCGAAACCTGGCGACTCGCGCTGCTCCCGACAAGGCTTTGGTTCGTGTGCCCGTGCGGGCTTTGTACCAACTAGGCGTGGCACCTTGCTTGACGCGCCACTTCTTTTTAGGATGCCGGTACTGGGGGAAACTCGGCGGCGGCGGTGCCAGCGTGGAGGTGGACGCCGCCATGTCCGTCGCCTCTTTCCAACTGCTCTCAAAATCGCTAGCGCCGCTTTGGATCGACTGCTCGACATCGCGTGCAGCGTTTTCCACCGTGTCTTTCATCTTCTTGAGCTCGTCAAGCTCCATCGAGCGGTTGACCTCGGCTTTCACGTCCGCCACGTAGCGGCGCGCACGCCCCAGCAGTGTGCCAATCGTTTTGGCCAAGCCGGGCAGCTTCTCGGGGCCAATGACCACGAGAGCAATCCCGCCGATGATGGCGAGCTTGGTGACCCCAATGTCGATCACGCTAAATTCGTCAAGTTTTGGTCTTGGCTTCGACGTCGATAGTCTCTTTGGCCGCTGTCGCGGGCGCGCCCACTTGCTGCGTGGCGGCAGTCGCCGCGGCGGCACCGGCCTCAGCAGCCTTGTCGGTACCGTCTTTCATGCCGTCTTTAAAGCCTTTGACCGCACCGCCCAAGTCACCGCCAATGTTGCGAAGCTTCTTGGTGCCAAAGATCACCACGATGATGACCAAAAAAATGATCAGGTGTGTTGTCGAAAATCCCATGACGTTCTCCTAGAGTGTTGAACAGATTTTAGCCCCGCAGCCAAGGTCGCGCGCCGCCCATGACATGGATGTGCAGATGATGCACCTCCTGCCCACCCTCAGCCCCGGTGTTGGTAACAATGCGAAACCCTCCCTGTGGGTAGGGATTACAGCCCTCTTGCTCGGCCAGCTTGGGGGCCAGTACCATCATGCGGCCCAGCAGGCCCGCGTGCTCGTCGGTCACCTGCGCCATCGACGGCACATGCAGTTTTGGGATCATCAAAAAGTGCACGGGTGCCCAAGGGTGAATGTCGTGAAAGGCCAGAATTTCATCATTCTCAAACACTTTTTTCGACGGGATTTTGCCCGTTGCGATTTTGCAGAAGAGGCAGTTGGGGTCGTGGCTCATGAATCTTTTGCCGGCTGTTTATTGGCCAACGGGCCGGTTGTTATTCATCGCCACCATACCCCGCACGATGCGGTACAGGAACCAGATGGAAATCACCAACCAGGCAATCGCGCCGGGTAAATAAAGCAATAAAAATAGCGGGAACGTCGCCACATACAAGATGCCCGCCCAAATGACGGAGCGAATGCGCCACGAGAAGTGGCTGGCTTGCCAGGTGCCTGCGGCTTCGTCTTTTTTCACCAAGTCAACCACCAAGGCGATGATCAGTAAAACCAGGCCCGCCTGGGCACCCGGAATTAACGCACCCACCGCCACGATCAGATGCAGCACATAGCTGATCCAGCCCACGGTCTTCAGGTTTTGCGCTTTTTCAGAATCTACAGGCTGCACGTCAACGATGTCATTCATGGTCAATCTCCAAAAACATTAATCCCACGGCGTTAAATACTCAATCTACGCCTGCGCTTCACGTCCTTCGCGGCCAAGGGCTTTGCGCAAGGCTTTCTCCTCGATGCCACTGGTACCCGCGCGTCGCGCCAGCTCGTCAATTACATCCGCAGGCCGCAAGCCGTAGTGTGCCAGCGCAATCATGCAATGAAACCACAGGTCGGCCACTTCGTTCACGACCTTGGATTTGTCGCCGCCATGGTCGGCATCTTTGGCGGCCATCACCACTTCGGTCGCTTCTTCGCCAATTTTTTTCAAGAATGCATCCGGACCTTTTTGCAGCAGGCGGGCCACGTAGCTGGCATCTGCATCACCGCCGCGTGAGGGCAACCGCGACTCGATCACATCAGCCAATTGGGCCAGGGCATCGTGCGAGGAAGTTTGAGGCGGTGCGGATTGCATGGTTCAGATAACGCTATTTGTAGATGGATCGCGGATCTTTCAAGACCGGCGCTGTAATTTGCCACTGCCCGTCTTTGAGCAGGCTGAAGAAGCAGCTGTGCCGCCCGGTGTGGCAAGCGATGGATTGTGAAGGCGACCCAGGTGTCGCGGGCTCATGCCCCAGTTGGGTGACTTTGAGCAGCAGCACGTCGTTGTCGCAGTCCATGCGAATTTCATGCACCGTTTGCACATGGCCTGATTCCTCGCCTTTGGGCCACAGCTTATTGCGCGAGCGGCTGAAATAC
>JANNFW010000013.1:0-2855 GCA_031380235.1 Rhodoferax sp.
CCTTCGGTGTCCAGCCGAAGCAGGCGCTCCAGCACCAGTTGGCGGGTGATTCGAAGCGATTGGGGGCAATCGAAGCCCTGTTGCTGTAACGAGTGGTAAAGCTCCGCAATGGCCGCAATATCCGGCAAGCTACCTGGCAAGCCGCCCGGCAGCAAGCCCAGCTGCGACGCATAACGCCTGCGAATACGCTGTGCGTAGCGCGAATGTTCAGACATTTTCTCGACCTCAGGCTCGAACTTTTGAGGGGCTGCGTCATCAGACTGCAAGACCCCAGGTGCCGTGGGCATTTCCGCCATGTCGTTGCGGTTCATAATTCTTTGGTCACTGTCTGCATTTCTGTCTGCATCTTCCAACAATTCATGAATGCCTTGAGTCCCACTTTGCCGCCCGCACCGTCACGCCTGCTTCGCGCGATGGCAGTGACCGCCAGCCGGTTGTTGTGGCTGATGCTGGGCGCTTGGTTGCTGTTTGGGGTGTTGTGGGGGGCATTGCATTGGTTCATTGTGCCGCGAATCGGCGACTTTCGCCCGCAGCTCGAAACCCAAGCCTCCAAGGCGCTGGGGGTACCCGTCACCATCGGCAGCATCACCGCGACATCGAATGGCATGATCCCATCGTTTGAGCTGGGTGATGTGAAGCTGCTGGACGCGCAGGGCCAAGCTGCCCTGTGGCTGCCCAAGGTGATGGTGGCACTGTCGCCACAGTCGCTGGTCGGGCTGGGGTTTGAGCAAATTTACATTGAGCGGCCAGAACTCTCCATCAAGCGCAGCAAAGACGGCAGGATCACCATTGCCGGGCTTGATTTTTCAAGCAACAAATATGACGAAAAAGGCGATGGCTCCGCTGCAGACTGGTTCTTCTCGCAAAAGGAATTCGCTGTGCGCCACGGCAAAGTTCAATGGACTGACGAGCTGCGTGACTTGCCAACGCTGGCTTTGAGCGATGTCGATTTGGTCACCCGCAACCGCTTTCGCAAACACGAGCTACGGCTGGATGCATCCTTGCCTGCCAGCTTGGGCACGCGTTTAAGCGCGATGGCGACACTCACCGAGCCGCTGCTGTCGTTCAATCTGTCACGCTCGAATGGCAATTGGCACGAATGGGATGGACAAATTTACACCGCGTTTGACAGTGTGGACGTGGCCGTCCTGAACCGCTATGTGGGCGCCGAGCTGGAGGTGGCGCAAGGCCAGGGCGGCTTGCGTGCCTGGGCAGACGTCAGCAAGGGCCGCATTACCACCGCCACGGCTGACGTGACCCTGGCCAACATGAATGTCAGGCTGGCCAAGTCCTTGCAGCCCTTGACTTTGAAGACGGTGCAGGGCCGTTTGGGCGGCAGCTTGTTGCCCGATGGGTTTGAGTTCTTCACGCAGGGCCTGCAGTTTGAAACCCAGGACGCCCTGCGCTGGCCGGGTGGCAACGTGCGCGTCAACTATTCAGGCGAGTCCATTCTGGGTGAATCCCCGGTTGCCCCGGCCAGCGCAGTCCAGGCACCCAAGCCGACGGTGAGCCGCGGATCGATCAAAGCCGACAAGCTTGACTTGGCCGCCCTGTCGCAAATCGCAAATCGCCTGCCCCTGGGCGAGCGTGCGCACGCCGCGCTGGTCGCTTGGTCACCGAAGGGCATGGTGGAGACGATCGAGGCCAATTGGCAGGGTCAGCCGGGCGGAAATGACAAGTACCAAGCCAAGGGGCGCGTGGTCGGCTTCGAGATCACGCCCAACACCCTGCCGCCCGTTTTGCCGGGGCCGAGCATTCAGGGGCTGACCGCTGATTTTGATCTGACCGAAGCCGGCGGCAAAGCCAAGCTGTTGATCAACAATGGCACGCTGAATCTGCCCGGCATTTTTGACGACCCGTTGATCCCGCTCGCGCAACTCTCTGCCGACGCGCAGTGGACGGTGGCGGGCGCGCGCATTGCGGTGCAAGTCCCCAATTTGAAGTTCAGCAACGCCGATGCCCAGGGCGACGCGCAGGTAAAGTGGCAGACCAATGATTTGCGAGCACCAGCCGCAGCAGGATCCAGCAAGGCGAACAGTCGCTTCCCCGGCGTGCTGGATTTGCAGGGCACACTAAGCCGCCTGGAGGGCACCCGCGTTCACCGCTACCTGCCCTCGCTCATGCGCCCCAACGCCCGCGAGTATGTGCGCGAGGCGATCCAAAAAGGCGTGGCCACCAACGTTAAATTCAAGGCCAAAGGCAACATCTACGACATGCCTTTTGCCAACCCGAAGTTGGGCGAGTTCATCATCTCCGCCAAGATGAACGATGCGGTGTTCGCCTACGTGCCCCCCGCGCTGGCAATTGCAGGTAGCCGACCGTGGCCTGCGCTTGTCGATGTGAATGGCGAATTGGTGATTGAGCGCCTGAAGCTGCAAGTCAAAGGCGTGACCGGGCGCATTGGTGCAAGCTCAGAGAAAAGCACAGGCTTGCAAATCACCAAAGCGGAAGGCGTGATTGCCGATTTGCAAAACGCTCCGACGGTGGTTGTGAGCGCCGAGGCACGCGGTGCCGCCAGCGACGCATTGGCCTTGGTCAACAGCTCACCGTTGGGCGAGTTGATCAAAGGCGCGCTGGCCAAGAGCACGGTGACGGGTAACACGGATGTCAAGCTCAAGCTGAACCTGCCGATTGGTGCGATAGACAAAACCACCGTACAAGGCAGCGTGAATTTCGCGGGCAATGATTTTCAGTTTTCACCCGCCACACCGCCAATTCTTGCTGCACGCGGCGTGGTGAACTTTACCGAGCGCGGCTTCGCGTTGGCTAACTTTCAAGGGCGGATGTTTGGCGGCGACATAGCGCTGGTATGTGGCTCGCAGGTGTCGCTCGCGCCGGCAACCATATATATATAT
>JANNFW010000019.1:0-4766 GCA_031380235.1 Rhodoferax sp.
CCCAACCAGGCGGGTGTGACCACGGTGGTGCGCAACGGCAAGCTGTATGCGCACGACGAAGTCAATCCGCCGTGGACGCTGGATCCGAACACGCTGGAGTCGATTGCCACTGACAACTTGGGCATTGCCGACCCCAGTCGCTTGAAAGCGCACACCCGCGTCGACGCAAAAACCGGCGAGTGGGTGCTGTTTGACACCTCATTTGACCGAACTGCGCCCTCGCATTCGGCCTATATAGTGAGCGCCGATGGCAAGACCACCACGCGGCGCACCATTGCGGCAGGGCCCGATGTTCCGATGACCTACATGCACGACTTTTTCGTGACCGGCGCCAACGTCATGCTGCACCTGCAGCCCGCCATTCCCGACTTTGCCAAACTGCAGCGCGGCGTGCCGTTTGCCACCAGCTTGACCTGGCAGGCTGACAAGGGAACCAAGCTGGCCATCCTGGCGCGCGCCAGCGGTGTAGAGCCGATCATTGTGGAAACGGAAAGCCGCTGGATGTGGCACTCAGTCAATGCCTACGAACGTGGCAATGAAATCGTGGCCGACTTCGTGGGCTACGACACGCCCGATCACTTCATCGAAACCGGTGGTAAGGAGCCCGCTTGGTACGCCTACATGCAAGGGCGCACAGGTAGTTACGCCAACCCCGGAAAGCTGCGCCGTCTGGTGGTAAATAAAACCACCAAGCGTGCGCGCGAGGACATTCTGGATGCAGGCAACAACGAGTTTCCCGTGGTTGACAAGCGTGTGCACTGCCATGAGCACCGGGATATCTACTTCCTGCAGGCCCCTGGTGCGGCGCTGTGGTGGTCACGGGTTGCCCGCTTTGATGCGAAAACCGGCGCATCAGAAGGCTACGACTTTGGACCTGGCTACTACCTGAACGAGCCGTCTTTTGCGGCCGATGCCAGTAAGCCAGTGAATCTGGCGGCGCGTGATGAAGGTTGGTTGTTGGTGCCAGTCTTTGAAGCCGCTACCGGTGTAAGCTCTTTAGCCGTTTTCCGGGCTAACGCACTAGCAGATGGGCCGATTGCTTCCGTGCGTTTGCGCACGCAAGACCCTTTCGCGTTCCACGGTTCTTGGCAACCGGCCTGATTTGATTTGCGTGTCTTGCCGCTCCCCAAAAGCGGCAAGATCTACTGCGCTACTCAGCTGTTCTTCGCTCGAAACGGCTGGCCAAACCAGCGCCGCCAGGCCCGGCTGAAGGCGCTGACTTCAGAGAAACCCAGTTTCAAGGCAACCTCTGTCATCGAGTGGTTGCCTTCAGATTCCAACTCTTGTGCGCGTTGGCGACGCACACCATCAACCAGCGACCGGTACACGCAGCCTTCGTTCGACAACTCACGGCGTAAGGTGCGTGGCGCGCGGCCAAGCACCGCCGCAATCGCGACCAAGGTGACGTCGCCATCCGGTAGCCGCTGTAAAACCGCGTTTTTGACTTCACCCAACGATCCGCTGTGAGGTAACAAAGCAAGCCGCCGCTGCGCCTCATTTTCGATGAACGCGCTCAAGGACGGGTCGATACCCATCGGTCTGTTGAGCCCCTCAAGCGCCCACTCCACGCTGTCTTTGTCGGTTGACCATACGATGGGGCAGCCAAAGAAGGCTCGGTGTCGGCTGCAGTCCACCGGCTCGCTGTGCATGAACGACACCCGGCGTGGCACGGCGCCGGGTGCCAAGGCGCGCACCACAGCCACATGCTCGGTCAGCACGACTTCGTTGCGGATGCGAATGCCCAGGCTGCGCGACTCGGTGCTGCTCCACACCCACCGCACGACTTCCTTCGTTGGTTCCAGATACACCCGGGCTGTATCCGTCATCAGGCGTGCAAACCGCGCAGAGCGCTGCAGCGCATCGCCCAACGTCGGCGCAGTCAAAAGAACCATGCCGTAGATCCCCATGTCCACGGGCCGGATGGTGGAGCCAAACTCCACCGGCAGCGACGGGCGGCGAATGGCACACATCGCCGATTCCAGAGCATCTACCAGCATGCGCTCCCCCACGCGGTCTTCAGCTGCCTCACTGGGAGTGCCCGGGACGCGGTAAAAAGTTCTGGGGACTGGCAGCTTGTGCGCCTGAAGGAACAGCTTGAGGCGCAGGGCTTCGCCGCCAGTGACCATGGAGGTGGTGGGCATGGGGTGGGGGTGGTTAATGGGTTGGATGCGCTATGAAGGATGTCCGCGCATTAGCTGGTACACCAGCCACGGCGCAGCCAAAGCACACAAAACTAACGCGCTGCGAATGGCCCGGGCTTGCGCGCCCAGTGCCGCGCCAGCCCAAGCAACTAAGGGCAGAAACTGCATTTGGTGCAAGCCTATAAAGTGCGCAATACGCAGGTCGGTTTGCGATAGCACCCAGCCAGTCAATGGCATCCATTGCACCGGCTCCACTAAAGCTTGCAGCCAGTAACCGCGCGGACCCATGGCACCACCGCTCACGCCCCCCAGCACACCGCCCCGTACAAAACCCAGCCCAATGGACAACATCAGTGGCGGCCATTGGGTTCGGCGCGCTTGCACCAGCGCCCAGATGCCCACCCATGCGGTGACCAGCACCAGCACGCTAGCACCAGCGGCCATGACGTTGCCCAGGGCTGATTCCAGCGGCGTCAACCGATTGAAGTGCGAGGGCACGCCGCGCCCGCCTTGCAAGCTTATGTAGCCCGCTTCAAACACGACCGCTGCCAGCCACAGTAGCCACAGGCCTTGGGGCATAGCGCGCTGGCGCGTGGCAGCATCCATGTGGCTGAGTGCCCAGGCAATCGTGGCGGTTTGCGCGGCCATCGCCAGTTGAAACTTCAGCGGCTTTATCCACACGCCGACATGGCCCAACATGCGGTCATCCACCAGAGCTGCCACGCTGGTTATTGCGGCGGCGACCAGCAGGCACAGCGTCATTTGCCACAGCCTCCTGATCACGGGGACAGCAGAGCCGGCAGGTGGATATGTAGCAGCTTGCATCAAAGTCACGGTTGTCATGTCAGCGCTCAGATTTCTGGGGTTGGTTTTAAGCACGTAGTGATTTGGTGATCAACTCGGCGACCATGCCGGGATGGACTTCCGGCAGTAGGTTGAAGGAATGACACGATTGTGAAAATAAACAGCCGCCTGCACAATTGCATATCGGTCGATACCAGAATTTCAAAAATGTATATCGATGTCGATGGGGCGTCGCTTATCAGAAAGCTGACGCAAGGCATTGACCCTCAGGCGGCTCATACGGGTTCACTTCACCTAAACTATCCTCCATGAAAGAAGAAAAAGTACCTGTTGCACTCGAGGCGACCGCGTGAAATCAGGCCGCGTGCTGGGCATTGAATCCTCTTGCGACGAAACCGGTGTGGCCTTGGTTGAGATGTGGCCCACGGGTGTGCCCCGGTTGTTGGCCCACGCGCTGTACAGCCAGGTTGAGATGCACGAAGCTTATGGCGGCGTTGTGCCTGAGCTGGCGAGTCGCGACCACATCCGCCGCGTACTGCCGTTGACTGAGCAAGTGATGGCCCAAAGTGGCGTGTCCATCAAAGATCTGGATGTAATCGCCTTCACGCGCGGCCCCGGCTTGGCGGGCGCGCTGCTGGTGGGAGCAGGCGTGGCGTGCGCATTGGGTGCGGCGCTGAACAAACCGGTGCTCGGCGTGCACCATCTTGAGGGGCATTTGCTGTCCCCATTTTTGAGCATCGACCCACCCGAATTCCCCTTTGTGGCGCTGCTCGTCAGCGGCGGGCACACCCAATTGATGCGCGTGGACGGGGTAGGGCGCTACGAACTGCTGGGCGAGACGATTGACGACGCAGCCGGCGAGGCATTTGACAAATCCGCCAAGCTGATGGGCCTGGGCTACCCCGGCGGCCCCGCGTTGTCCAAGTTGGCGCAAAGCGGCGACGCCGCAGCCTTCAAGCTGCCGCGCCCGTTATTGCACAACGGCAACCTCGATTTTTCATTCGCAGGCCTGAAAACCGCAGTGATGATGCAGGCCAAAAAATTGGGCGATGAATTGCAAAGTCACAAAGCCGATCTCGCCGCGTCCACCGAGGCAGCCATTGTCGACGTGCTGCTGAAAAAATCAATGACCGCACTGAAGCGAACCGGCCTGAATCGCCTCGTGGTCGCTGGCGGCGTCGGTGCGAATCGCCAGTTGCGCGTGCAGCTCAACGCCGCCTGCGCCAAGCAGGGCGTGCGTGTGCACTACCCCGAGCTGGAGTTCTGCTCAGACAACGGTGCGATGATCGCCATGGCGGCAGCGATGCGTTTGCAAAGCGGTGTTCAGGCGGCCAGTACGGCCTACGCGTTTGATGTGAAGCCGCGCTGGGGGCTGGATTTGGTTTGAGTTGAAGGTTTACCACAAATGTAGTACAAAAAGGCCTTTTTTGGCCGCAGCGGCTATATTGTGAGTTAAATTGGCATATAGCTCTCGTATTATATGGATTTATTGCTATAGTTTTTGAATATTTCTGAGCCACGAACTATTGACTGTCAGGCAACGGTTTAGCCTGCCTTTGCATCGTCGGTGCTTTCGGATACAGCCTCAGTTGCCGTGCCAGTCCATCGTAAATGCGCTGCGCAGGTTGCCGGGTTTCGGGGTTGATCAGCAGCAAATGATCCGGTCCGTCCAACGCAGCCGAAAACGCATGGAACAGTGGCGCGAAGCGCACTTCGTAATCGGCATTTTCCATTTTCTTTTGAAAAGCATCGCCTTGGCCTTGCACGATGACGTACCAGAGTAGTTGCTGTAGATCGTCCAAGTGATTTGTCCAGGTCGTT
>JANNFW010000020.1:0-1992 GCA_031380235.1 Rhodoferax sp.
GGGCTGGGTGGACAAAAGGTCGTGCTGGATGCAGGTGCCTTTGTGCTGCCGATTGTTCACGACGTGATTCCCGTCAATATGAATACGCTGCGCCTGGAAGTCAGCAGAGGGCGTGACAAGGCCTTGATCACCAAAGACCGCATGCGGGTGGATGTGATTGCCGAGTTCTACGTGCGCGTCGCCGCCAACCCTGCTGCCGTGGCAGCCGCCGCTCAAACTCTGGGCCTGCGCACCATGGAGCCTGCGCAGTTGAAAGAGCTGGTCGAAGGCAAATTCGTTGATGCGCTACGCACCGCAGCGGCAGACATGACGATGGAAGAGCTGCATGAAAAACGCGGCATCTACGTCAAACGCGTGCGCGACATGGTGGCGGAAGATTTGACCAAGAACGGGCTGGAGTTGGAAGCCGCGTCGCTGACGCAACTGGACCAGACCAGTATGGAGTACTTCAACCCCAGCAATGCCTTCGACGCGGAAGGTTTGACACGCCTGACCGAGCAGATCGAGCACCGCAAGAAGCAGCGCAACGACGTAGAGCAAGACACCTTGATTGCGATCCGCAATAAAAATCTCGAGGCGGAAAAGCTTTCACTTGAGATCGACCGTGAGGGCGAATATGCACGGCTGTCGCAGCAGCAGGACGTCGAGATTGCACGAGCGCGCCAGCGTGCCGAGGTGAGCACCGAGCGTGCGCAACGCGAGCAGGCCGCAGAAGGCGCGCAGATCATCGCCAAGCAGACGATTGACACCGCGCGCATTCGCTCGGAGCAATCCATCGAGCAGGAACGCATTGGCAAGGAGCGAACCATCCAGGGTGCGGAGATTGAGCGCAGGCTCTCGCTGGAACTCGCCGAGCAGCAGCGCGCCATCGCCATCGCCAAAGACAGCAAAGCCCAGAGCGAAGCCCAGGCCGAGGCCGAAATCGCGCGGGCGCTGGCTGTATCCGCCGAAGAGAAAGTATTCACCGCGCGCGAAGTCGAAATGGCCGAGCGCAAGAAGGCGATTGACCTGATAGGCGCCGCTCAGGACGCAGAGCGTGATGCCTTGCGTTTGACTTCCTCAGCCCAGGCTGAAATGCAGGCCAGCGCGGATCGCGGCACTGCCGTGGTGGCGCAGGCGCAGGCGAACGCAGATGCGGACAAGATCACGTCCATGGCGCTCAAAGTACGGGCCGAAATCGAAGCTGAGGCGATGCGCCTGATGAACGAAGCGCATAACATGCTATCCCCCGATGCGCGCATGTCGGCCCTTCGCCTGCGGTTGGTTGAGAAGGCGGAAGGCATCATTCGCGAATCCGTCAAGCCGATGGAGAACATTGAAGGCATCAAGATACTGCATGTCGGCGGGCTCGGCGGCTCGGGTGGCAGCGGTAATGGGGGCGATGGAAACGGAGGCAACAATTTTTCGGATGGAGTCGTCAACTCCGCGCTGCGCTTCAGGGCACAAGCGCCGCTGGTTGATCAGCTCCTGCGCGAAATCGGTATTGAAGGCGGCGACATCCAAAAGTTGGTGGGCGGTGTTACCAGCGCGCAAACGGCCTTGCCATCTCCCGCGCAAAGCGCGCTGCCCAAGGAGTAGCGCTTGATCCAGATTTATGTCTCCAGCGTGATTGACGCAACGCCGGACAACGTCTGGGCGCGCATCCGCGATTTCAACGCCCTGCCCCTATGGCACCCCGCCATTGCCGACAGCCGGATCGAGAACAACCAACCGAGTGACCGGGTGGGTTGCATCCGCCACTTTCACACCCGCGATGGCGGCATGATCCGCGAGAAGCTGCTTGCGTTGTCCGACTACGACTTTACCTGCGTGTACGAAATACTGGAAAGCCCGATGGGCGTGGACAACTACATTGCCACCCTCAAGCTGACACCGATCACCGACGGAGCGCGGTGTTTTGCCGAATGGAGCGCCGAGTTCGAGTGTGCCGAAGGGCGGGAGCGTGAGCTCGCCGAGCAGATTGGCCAAGGCGTCTTTCAAGCTGGCTTCGAC
>JANNFW010000081.1:0-20239 GCA_031380235.1 Rhodoferax sp.
TGGCGCAAGGCGACCGATGGGCAAGAGGACGAAGGCTCCTTGCTCACGCTGTTTTTGACGTTGGCAGCGGGTGGCCCAGCCAAGACCCTGCTCACTGAAAAAGCCGCGAGCACGCTTGTGCGCAAAATTCGCAAAACTAAGGCATTCAAGCCGCAAATTGCCAGCGACTTCATCCGCGATCACGCCCCCGCAGAGCATCAGGTCGACTATGAAAAGCTGTGGCAGAACTTTATGGACGATGGCTTGGCCATCTTGCAAAGTGATTTTGACTACCAGCTCAACGACGCGTTGGCGCTGTTGCGCAACGAGTGCAATCTGAAATAACGCATCAAATAGCGCGACGTGGTGTGACTTGTTGGGGCGCGGCGCTTAAACACTATGCTACATTTCGAGCCATGAGTTTTGCGGTTTTTTACTTTAGCCACTTTTGGTTCTCCAGCGCGTCAGGCGGTAGAGAGTATTGAGTGCGGCCGGTAAAAGCCCCCTGAATCTCCAGAAACCGCCGAAGTCCTCGGCGGTTTTTTTTTGCCAAGTTTTTCTATTTTTATTCAATGATTTTTTGTCAATTCCAAGGAGCCACACGATGACCTCAGCCGCCCCCGCAGCTTCCAGCACCACGCCACCCGGCGATGCTTGGCAGAGCTATCAGCAAGACCGCCGCCGCCCGCGCTCCAACAACGACCGCACCAGCCGAACTGATGACGAACGCATCAAGGACATCACCGTGTTACCTCCGCCCGAACATTTGATCCGCTTCTTTCCCATCCGGGGAACAGGCATTGAGACGCTGATCACGCAGACCCGCCACAACATCCAGGACATCATGGCCGGCACCGACGACCGACTGATGGTCGTCATGGGCCCCTGCTCGATTCACGACCCCGCAGCCGCGCTGGAATACGCCCGCCAGCTTAAAGTTCAGCGCGACAAATACGCTGATTCGCTGGAAATCGTGATGCGCGTCTATTTTGAGACGCCACGCACTACCGTGGGGTGGAAGGGCCTGATCAACGACCCGTACCTTGATGAAACCTTCCGCATTGACGAGGGCCTGCGCATCGCGCGCCAGTTGTTGATCGAGATCAACCGGCTGGGCCTGCCGGCCGGCAGTGAATTTCTGGACGTGATCTCGCCGCAATACTTGGGTGATTTGATCGCCTGGGGTGCGATTGGCGCGCGCACGACCGAAAGCCAGGTTCACCGCGAGCTGGCCTCGGGCCTGTCGGCACCGATTGGCTTCAAAAATGGGACGGACGGCAACATTAAGATTGCGACCGACGCGATTCAGGCAGCGGCGGGCGGGCATCACTTTCTGTCCGTCCACAAAAACGGCCAGGTGGCGATTGTGCAAACCAATGGCAACAAAGACTGCCACGTGATCTTGCGCGGCGGCAAGGCCCCCAATTACGATGCGGCGAGTGTCGCAGCGGCCTGCGCCGAGCTTGAAAAAGCCAAACTGCCGCCGACGCTGATGATCGATTGCAGCCACGCCAACAGCAGCAAGCAGCATGAAAAGCAGCTTGAAGTCGCGCGCGACATTGCCGGGCAGATTCAAGGCGGCTCTAAGCGCGTGTTTGGCGTGATGGTGGAGAGTCACCTGAACCCTGGCGCTCAAAAATTCACGCCAGGACAGGACGACGCTGCCAAGCTGGCCTACGGCCAAAGCATCACCGATGCGTGCCTAGGCTGGGGCGATTCGCTCAAGGTGTTGGACGTGTTGTCTGAGGCGGTCAAGGCGCGCCGATCAATTAAAGCGTAGTGCCAAGGCCTAACGCAGTTTTGAGGCGAATTTTTGTGGCTTAGGCTTCAATATACCCATATTAGGTATATTGAAGCCTAAAAACAGCTAAAACAACAAAATTATTAATAAAATACGCCTCTAGCTCTCGTCTTATATGCGTGAAAAGCTATATAAATAATAGCAGATCAAAGCTGATTGGTCAGCGCCTGTAGCAGCTTGGCATGAATCCCGCCGAAGCCACCATTGCTCATGCACACGATCTGGTCGCCCGGCTTGACTTGGCTCATCACTTGGCTGATGACCTCGTCAATAGAATGTCCCACCTGTGCGCGCGCACCCATAGGCAAGAGCGCTTCTGCCGCGTCCCAGCCCAAATTGCCGCTGTGGCAAAAAGCCAAATTGGCTTGTTCCAGGCTCCAGGGCAGTTGGGCTTTCATGGCCCCGAGCTTCATGGTGTTGGAGCGCGGCTCAAACACGGCCAGAATCCTCGCGCTATTGTTAAGGCTATCGCCAATCTTGCGGCGTAGGCCATCCACCGTGGTTCGAATCGCGGTCGGGTGGTGGGCAAAGTCGTCATAAACCGTGACGGCGGGGCCATCTGGTGCGCGGTGCAACGTGACTTGGCCACGCACTTCCATGCGTCGTTTCACGCTCTCAAACCGGCCGAGCGCCTGAGCTGCCGCGTCAATCGACACGCCCAAATGATCTGCCGCCGCAATCGCCGCCAGGGCGTTGAGCTGGTTGTGCACGCCAGTGAGTGGCCACTCCACGCGGCCGGACGGCTTGCCTTGATACAGCACATCAAACTGATCGGGTGTCCCCATCGCCGTGAAGTCGCTGACCGCTGCGCCAAATGACCTGAGTTCGCTCCACAGGCCTGCGTTCACAACGCGAGCGAGGCTTTCTTCCAGACCATTGACGATGACGCGGCCCTCGCCCGGTACGGTACGCACCAGGTGGTGGAACTGGCGTTCAATTGCTGCGAGGTCATCAAAAATGTCAGCATGGTCAAACTCCAGGTTGTTCAGCACCGCCGTGCGCGGGCGGTAGTGAACGAACTTGCTGCGCTTATCGAAGAACGCGGTGTCGTACTCATCAGCCTCGATGACGAATGTTGCCCCCACGCTTGTCGCTGCGCGTACTGCGCTGCCCCCCGGGTGGGCTAATTTTCCTCGGGGCGGCCCGTCGGAAAATTGTCCTTTCCCGCCCAGACGCGCAGACACCCCAAAATTCAGCGGAACACCGCCCACCAAGAAGCCTGGTTTCAAACCAGCATCCTCCAATATCCAGGCCAGCATAGCCGTCGTCGTCGTTTTGCCATGGGTTCCAGCAACGGCCAGTACGTGGCGGCCTTGCAGCACGTTTTCAGCCAGCCACTGCGGGCCGCTGGTGTAGCGCACGCCTGCGCTCAAGATCGCTTCCATGAGTGGAAATTTCGGCGTGCCATCGGGCAAGCGGGCGCGGCCGACGACATTGCCGACCACGTACACATCGGGCTTCAAGGCCATTTGATCCGCACCGAAACCCTCCATCAGTTCGATGTCCAAGGCGCGCAACTGGTCGCTCATGGGTGGATAAACGCCCGTGTCGCAACCTGTGACTTGATGCCCCGCCTCCCGCGCCAAAGCGGCGAGGCCGCCCATGAAGGTTCCGCAAATACCCAGAATATGAATGTGCATCGGTTAATTTTAGTTTTATCAACGGCGGCACTTTCAGGTTTGAACGAAATCGAAGCCGCTCTACACTACCAATCACTATCAACGCCTTCCTGCCAGATTTTCGAACTCTCACCTTCCGCCGCAACCTCACCGTGACTTTCGAAATCGCCGCCACCGCCGCTCGCCTCATCGTGGAGGAGGGCCTTGAATATGGGTCTGCAAAACGGCGTGCGGTAAAAAAACTGGGGCTCTCCGGTCGAGCCGCGCTGCCAGACAACGATGAGATTGAGAAGGAGGTGATTGATTACCTTGCTCTCTTTTGTGCAGAAACCCAACCCGGCGAGCTGCGTGCCTTGCGCGAGCTGGCCATGGTTTGGATGGAGCGGATGGCGCAATTTCGCCCCTATTTGAGCGGAGCGGTCTGGCGCGGCACGGCGACTCGCTTGAATGACATCTACATTCAAATGTTCTGTGATGACTCCAAATCCGCGGAGATCGCCTTGATCGACTACCGCGTGCAGTACGTGCCGCGCTCAGTCACCGGCTTCAACGGCGAAACGGTCGATGCGCTTAGCGTGCACAGCTTTTGCGAGGGCCTGAAGGAGGAAGTTGGCGTGCACCTGATGGTCTATGACCATGACGATCTGCGCGGCGCGCCCAGGCCTGATTCGAAAGGCCGCACGGCTCGTGGCGACTTGGTTGCGGTTCGTCGTTTGGTGGGCCGATTCGAATGATGAACCCCTTAAACTCAAATCGCCGCAAGCTGTTCGTCGGAGCGGCGTCGGTGGCGGCGCTCGCGGGTACGGGCATCGCCTGGTGGCGTGAGAAACGGCAGGCGGCTTTGGAGGATTTGTCTTCAGGTGCAAGTGACGCACAGGTTTTAGAGGCCTTGTGGGCACTTGAACTCGCGACACCGGACGGCAAAAAATTGGCACTTTTATCGTTCAAAGGCAGGCCCTTGCTGATTAATTTTTGGGCGACCTGGTGCCCGCCCTGTGTTGAAGAACTGCCGCTAATTGACGCCTTTTATCAAGAAAATTTAAAGAACGGGTGGCAAGTGCTAGGATTGGCGGTTGATCAGCTTGCTGCCGTCAATGCTTTTTTGGGCAGGACAACGATCAATTTCCCGGTAGCGTTGGCGGGTTCTGCGGGTATCGAGATGAGCAAGTCTTTGGGCAACCTCAGTGGTGGCTTGCCTTTTACGGTGGTGTTGAACGCTGGAGGGAAGGTAGCACAACGTAAAATTGGTCGCGTCAAGCCAGAGGACTTAATAGCGTGGTCAACGTTCAGTTGAAATGGATTCGGTTGGATGGACATTTTCAAAGTACTATTGCACTTCGTTACAAGCGCAAATGCGATCGTGGCTTCAAAGCGAGTTCGATCACGTTAGAGGTAAAATCCAGAGAATTACAGAAAAAAGAACGCTATTGACTGGTGTTTAAAGAAAATTAGATCGGTGCCGCGATGATGATCAGCCGCACTCAACGTTGGAGATAGCATGGATTTACGCAAGCTGAAAACGCTCATTGATTTGGTTTCTGACTCCAATGTGTCAGAGCTTGAGATCACCGAAGCGGAGGGCAAAGTCCGTATCGTGAAGGGCGGTGGCGCGATGATGCAAAGTTATCCGGCATCGGCTCCGGTTGCGCAACATACACTGTCGGCGGCCCCTGCGCCTCTCGTGTCGGAAGCTGCGCCCATCCCAGAGGTGGCGGCCAACCACATGGTGAAATCGCCAATGGTGGGCACCTTCTACCGCAGCGCGTCGCCCGGCGCAAAAGCCTTTGTCGATGTCGGAGACAGCGTCAAGCAGGGCGACACGATCTGCATCATCGAAGCGATGAAGATCCTCAACGAAATTGAAGCAGACAAATCAGGCACCGTGCGCCGGATATTCAGCCAAAACGGCGAAGCGGTCGAATACGGCCAGCCGCTGTTCGAAATTGAGTAATTCCATTTCCATTTCAATCGGAGAGGGCGTTGCACCTCCTAGCCGTGCTCAGGCACTGTCTTCGTCGGTGCGCCTACTCTCCGATTGAAATGAAAGCGGAATCATCCCCGGATCGATTGGCCGACCTGGCATTGGAAAAGTTCACCCATGTTTAAAAAAATTCTGATCGCCAACCGTGGCGAGATCGCCCTGCGAATCCAGCGTGCTTGCCGTGAGATGGGGATCAAGGCGGTCATGGTGTACTCCGAGGCGGATCGCGATGCCAAGTACATCAAGCTTGCCGAAGAGGCGGTCTGCATTGGGCCAGCGCCTTCAGCCCTAAGTTACCTCAACATGCCGGCCATCATTTCAGCGGCTGAAGTGACCGATGCTGAAGCGATTCACCCAGGCTACGGGTTCCTGAGCGAGAACGCGGGTTTTGCCGAGCGTGTTGAAAAGAGCGGCTTCCAGTTCATTGGTCCCACGCCAGAGTCGATCCGCATCATGGGCGACAAGGTGTCGGCCAAGCAGGCCATGATCAAGGCGGGCGTGCCTTGCGTGCCGGGCTCGGAAGGTGAGTTGCCGGATGACCCCGTGCAAATCCGACGCATTGCCCGCGCAGTGGGTTACCCGATCATCATCAAGGCGGCAGGCGGTGGCGGCGGGCGTGGTATGCGTGTGGTGCACACAGAAGCCGCGCTGATCAACGCGGTACAGATGACCAAGGCCGAAGCGGGAAGTGCCTTTGGCAACCCGGCGGTGTACCTTGAGAAGTTCCTTCAAAACCCGCGCCATATCGAAATCCAGATCATGGCGGACAAATTCAAGAACGCGGTTTACCTCGGCGAGCGGGATTGCTCGATGCAGCGGCGCCACCAAAAAATCATCGAAGAGGCTCCAGCACCGGGCATCCCGCGAAAGTTGATCGAGCGGGTTGGTGATCGTTGTGTGGCGGCCTGCAAAAAAATAGGCTACCGGGGCGCTGGGACGTTTGAATTCCTCTACGAAGATGGTGAGTTCTATTTCATTGAAATGAACACCCGCGTTCAGGTGGAACATCCGGTGACCGAATGGGTGACGGGTATTGACATTGTCAAAACACAAATCATGGTGGCGGCCGGCGAAAAGTTGCCCTTTTCCCAACGCCAGATTGAAATGCGCGGTCACGCCATCGAATGCCGCATCAATGCGGAAGATCCGTACAAATTTACCCCCTCGCCAGGCCGTATCACCATGTGGCACCCACCGGGCGGCCCCGGCGTGCGGGTCGATTCGCATATCTACACCAACTATTTTGTGCCGCCCAATTACGACTCCATGGTGGGCAAATTGATTGTGCATGGCGACACCCGTGAGCAAGCGCTGGCGCGCATGCGTACCGCGCTGGCCGAGACGGTAATTGAAGGCATCAACACCAATATCCCGCTGCACCGCGAGCTGATGGTGGATGCCAAGTTCATGTCTGGCGGTACCAACATCCATTACCTTGAAGAGTGGCTGGATCACCATAAACGGTGAGACGCGTGACAGCCGATGTTTGAACTAGCCCTCATCTGCCCCCAGGATCGGGTCGAGGCCTTAAGCGACGCGCTGGACGCGCTGGATGCCTTGAGCGTCAGCGTGGAAGATGCCGATGCCCATACCGATGCTGAGCAAGCCCTGTTTGGCGAGCCTGGCATGCCCGCGCCAAAAAACGGTTGGCAGAGATCACACGTGTTGGCTTTGTTCGCCTCAGAGTCGCTCGCACAGGATGCTTTGGCACTGTTGAAGGCGCAGGATTTTTTTGCGGGCTGCCAGACTCTGGCGATCCGCGCGGTGCAGGACGAAGACTGGGTACGGCTGACGCAATCGCAGTTTGCGCCCGTTGAAATTACTTCGGATTTCTGGATCGTGCCCACTTGGCACGAGCCACCGACCGTCGCGCGAACCGTCATTCGCCTTGATCCTGGTTTGGCGTTTGGAACCGGTACCCACCCCACTACGCGAATGTGCCTGCGCTGGATTGCGCAGATGGGTGCGGACATTGCAGCCCACAAACGACTTGGGTGGGGGCCGGTTCTGGATTACGGCTGCGGGTCGGGCATATTGGCCATTGGTGCCGCCAAGTTTGGCGCGCTGGAAATTGATGCGGTGGACATTGACCCTGCGGCGGTTGACTCCACCTTGCTTAACGCAGGTGCCAACCATGTGACGCTGTCGGCAGGTCTGCCCGACAAGGTGCGCGCAAGCTACCAGGTGGTTTTGGCCAATATTTTGGCAACACCGCTGAAAGTGCTTGCACCGCTGCTGTGTGCCAAAGTGGAGGCGGGCGGCCATTTGGTCCTTGCGGGCATTCTGGAGCGGCAGGCACAGGAGTTGGTGGAGGCTTACAGCCCTTATCTGGCATTGAGTGTGAGCGACTGCCAGGAGGGCTGGGTTTTAATGACGGCGCGGCAGTAGCGCTTGGCCCCTTAAGGCTAAACATGAGCTTGATTACGCGCTGCCCTGCCTGCCAAACCTCGTTTCGAGTTGTTCCTGACCAGCTTCGCATGTCAGAAGGCTGGGCGCGCTGCGGTCAGTGTTCGGAGATTTTCGATGCGGCTTCGAGCTTGCAAGACGACACACCGTTGACGGGCAGTGAAGCAGACTACAGAGCGGATATCGATGTCGATCCAAATCCAAATCCAAATCCAAATCCAGATCCCAATCCAAACCCAGACCCAGACCTAGACCTAGACCTAGACCTAGAAGTTGAACGCCCCCCCAACAGCAACACCCGTGCCGAACCTTTGGCTCAGCCTGGCACTGCGCTGGCGGACGTCGCTGCCGACGAGGCGATGGCGCTGAAAATCGCGCTACTGGAAATCGTCGCTGCGCGGCAAAACTTTGCTGACGAGAGTATGCCCAAGAAGTCGTCTGGGCCGCCCGGCATCGGTCACGCTGTCGACTCAACAACGGCTGGCAGCTCTCTCCAGCAAGAAGCGAACGACGAGACTGCGCCGTCGTTCATGCGGGAGGTGCGAGATTCACCGAAACGCTCGGCGTGGCACAAAACCTGGATTCGTACGTCGCTCGTGCTGGTAAGCGTCGCGCTTTCACTGCTGCTGGTTTTACAGATGGCGGTTCAGGAACGGGATCGCTTGGCGACGCTTTTCCCGCAGGTTAAGCCTGCGCTCGAAGTGGTTTGCATCTATTTGAATTGCTCGGTCTCTACATTGCGGCAGATTGATTCCGTGGTGGTGGAAAGTTCAAGCTTCAGCAAAATTCGAAATGATACTTACCGCCTGAATTTGGCGATCAAGAACAACGCGCCGTATGAGCTGGCCATGCCCGCGCTGGAGTTGACGTTGACGGATGCGCAGGACCAGCCGTTGCTGCGGCGTGTTCTTCTAGGAACAGAGATCAACATCAACAACAAGCTGAGCGCCAATTCTGAGTGGAATGGCTCGGTTGAGTTAGGTATGCGATCCAGCGGTGCGGGAGATCGTGTCGTGGGCTACCGCGTGTTGGCTTTCTATCCGTGAAAAGCAGCCTATTTTTCTTAGTAAGATGAAAAAAAGCCCGACATCTTTCGATATCGGGCTTTGACGTGAGAGCCAGGCGTTTTACGGCTTGGTCGCTGTCGGAAAAGGCCAAGCAGCCTGCGGGTTCAGAGTGGTCTGAGCTGCAGGTGCGGCGGGAGCAGGCGCTGCCTTGGCAGCGGGTGCTTTCGCTGCTTTCTTCGCAGCCGGCTTCTTGGCTGCTTTCTTGGCGGCTGGCTTTTTGGCAGCAGGCTTTTTGGCGGCAGCAGCTTTCTTGGCAGGCGCCTTTTTGGCGGCGGCCTTTTTGGCTGGAGCAGCTTTCTTAGCCGGGGCTTTCTTGGCCGCTGTTTTCTTTGCGGCAGCCTTCTTCGCTGGAGCGGCTTTCTTGGCAGCTACCGCTTTCTTCGCGGGAGCAGCCTTTTTGGCCGGAGCAGCTTTCTTCGCTGCTACTTTTTTAGCTGGTGCTTTTTTAGCGGTTACAGCTTTCTTTGCGGGAGCGGCCTTTTTTGCGGCCGGTTTTTTTGCAGTTGCCATTTCAATTTTCTCCTTGATCAATTAACAAAGAGCACTTCATGCGAGTTGGAGTGCATAAAGCGATTCATGATGTTGGGCGTGATCCCAGCACCATGAACTCGGGGGTGCAAACTGACGCTGCACTCTGCGGTGCAATCATCAATTCGCATCATTCTTAATTTCATTTTTGAATTGTTCTTATAAAGTCAATCCCACGACAGAGCGCCACCAGACTGGTACTCAATCACGCGGGTTTCGAAGAAATTACGCTCTTTCTTCAAGTCAATCATTTCACTCATCCACGGAAACGGATTCTCCTCATTGGGGTAGAGCGCCTCAAGACCAATTTGCGTTGCGCGCCGATTGGCGATGTAACGCAGGTAGCCTTTGAACATCGATGCATTCATGCCCAGCACGCCCCGAGGCATGGTGTCTTCCGCGTAGCGGTATTCAAGCTCGACCGCTTTTTCAAACAGCTGCTTGATCTCGGCTTTGAATTCCGCGGTCCACAGCAAGGGGTTTTCCGCTTTGAGCTGGTTGATCAGATCAATGCCGAAGTTGCAGTGCATGGACTCATCGCGCAGGATGTACTGGTATTGCTCCGCAGCACCCGTCATCTTGTTTTGCCGACCCAGCGCCAAAATCTGAGTGAAGCCGACGTAGAAAAACAGACCTTCCATCAGGCATGCAAACACAATCAATGACTTCAGCAAAGTCTGATCAGTTTGCGGCGTGCCAGTCGAAAAATTCGGATCCATGATCGCGGCGATGAACGGCAACAGGAACTCGTCTTTGTCACGGATCGACTTCACCTCGTTGTAGGCGTTGAAGATTTCGCTTTCATCCAGGCCCAGTGATTCCACAATGTACTGGTAGGCGTGTGTGTGAATGGCCTCTTCAAATGCCTGGCGCAGCAAAAACTGACGGCATTCAGGGGCCGTGATGTGGCGGTAGGTGCCCAGAACAATATTGTTGGCGGCCAGCGAATCCGCCGTCACGAAGAACCCGAGGTTGCGCTTGACGATGCGTCGTTCATCTTCGGTCAGGCCGTTGGGGTCTTTCCAAAGCGCGATGTCGCGCGTCATGTTGACTTCTTGCGGCATCCAATGGTTGGCGCAACTGGCGAGGTATTTCTCCCAGGCCCACTTGTACTTGAAGGGGACGAGTTGGTTAACGTCAGTCTGCCCGTTTATGATTCGCTTGTCTGCGGCATTGACGCGCTTGGGGGCCGCTGGCGGTGTTGCCGAAGGACTTGCCGACGGAGTCGCCGACGCTGTCGCGGGCTTGACGGCAGGCACCGGACGCACTGCACCGTCGAGTGTGCGAAAGGTGGGCATCAGTGTTTCAAGCGACGTTGAAGCCGCTCTCGAGGTCAACGCAGAAAATTGAGAAGGTGACTCTGTCTCGCGGCTGCCGGATGAGCTGCGTGGCGTGGAGAGTGGCGGTGCGGGCTTGACTTCTTCGTCCCAGGTCAACATAAATTATTCCAATCAACGGATTATGAGAGCAGCGAAATAAAATGAAAAGTGTTCATTCACATCGCGTGCATATTGTGTTGTTCTATCGCATCGCATTTGCGGTTTTCTGAACTCAGTTTTGGGCTCAGCTCTGGGCTCAAAAAGCACAGCTACAAATTTCATTGCAACGCGATGGCAGGTCATTGACAGGCCTCGCAGGTTGGGTCGTCAACGCCGCAAAATTTCACATCGGTTGCAGCCAGGCCGGCCAGATGAATTTGCGATGCGGCCGCAGCGGCCACAGCATCCAGTGCGCTCAAGCCGCCAGTGCTGCCCGATTCTTTTTGTCCCGACGACACGGCGTTCATACGGCCTGAAGCCACAGTCGATTTCTCGGCATGGGTAGCGGACTGTGTGCGCAGGTAATAGGTAGTTTTCAAGCCGCGAATCCAGGCCAACTTGTAGGTGTCGTCGAGCTTCTTGCCAGAAGCGCCCGCCATGTAGATGTTGAGCGACTGGGCTTGGTCAATCCACTTTTGACGACGCGCGGCGGCTTCCACCAGCCATTGCGTCTCCACTTCAAACGCAGTCGCGTACAGCGCCTTGATTTCGGCGGGAACCCGGTCAATCGGCCTGAGCGAGCCATCAAAGTGTTTGAGATCCATCACCATCACGTCGTCCCACAGCCCCAAGCGCTTGAGATCGCGCACCAGTGAGGCATTGATGATGGTGAATTCACCCGACAGATTGGACTTGACCGACAGGTTGCCAAAGCACGGCTCGATAGATGCATCAACGCCAATGATGTTCGAGATAGTGGCCGTGGGTGCGATGGCGACGCAATTGGAGTTGCGCATGCCGTCACGGGAAATTTTTTGGCGCAGGGCATCCCAGTCAAGGGTTGACGAGCGATCGACATCGACATACGGAGACACGCCGTCGCGCGCGCCGCTTCCAGCCACATTCCTGGCTTTAGCCAGCATGTCCAGCGTGTCAATCGGTAGGATGCCTTGATCCCACAGTGATCCTTTGTAGCTGGAATATTGCCCTCGCTCGCGGGCCAGCTCGGTCGAGGCATGGTAGGCGTAGTAGCAAATCGCCTCCATCGATTGGTCGGCAAACGCTACCGCTGCGTCACTCGCATACGGAATCCGCAATTCGTACAAGCTGTCTTGAAATGCCATGACACCCAGACCCACTGGCCGATGGCGCATGTTGGAGTCACGCGCTTTCTTGACGGCGTAGTAGTTGATGTCAATCACGTTGTCGAGCATGCGCATGGCGGTGGTGATTGTCTTTTGCAGTTTGGCGTGGTCCAGCGCCTTGGTGCCGTCTGCTTCGTTTTTCAGGTGCTGCAACAGGTTGACAGACCCAAGGTTGCAAACAGCGGTTTCGGTGTCGCTCGTGTTCAGCGTGATTTCGGTGCAAAGATTGGATGAATGAACCACACCCACATGCTGCTGGGGTGAGCGCACATTGCAGGCATCTTTGAAGGTAATCCAGGGATGGCCCGTCTCAAACAACATGGTCAGCATCTTGCGCCACAGGTCAGCGGCCTGCACAACACGCGCGGGTTTGATATCGCCGCGTGCGGCCTTTTCTTCGTAGGCTACATAGGCCAGTTCGAAGTCTGCGCCGAATTTGTCGTGAAGGTCGGGCACGTTGTTGGGGGAGAACAGAGTCCAAGAGCCTTTCTCCATGACCCGGCGCATGAACAGGTCAGGAATCCAGTTGGCCGTGTTCATGTCATGGGTGCGCCTGCGATCATCGCCCGTGTTTTTGCGCAGTTCCAGAAACTCTTCGATGTCCAGGTGCCAGGTTTCCAGGTAAGTACACACCGCCCCCTTGCGTTTGCCGCCCTGGTTCACCGCAACTGCGGTGTCGTTGACAACTTTGAGAAAAGGCACCACACCTTGCGATTCACCATTCGTGCCCTTGATGTGCGAGCCCAGCGCACGCACGCGGGTCCAGTCGTTGCCCAGGCCACCTGCAAACTTGGACAGCAGGGCGTTTTCCTTGATGGACTCATAGATGCCGTCAAGGTCATCGGGTACGGTCGTCAAGTAGCAGCTAGACAGCTGCGAGCGCAAGGTGCCGCTGTTGAAGAGTGTCGGCGTGCTTGACATGAAATCAAAGCTCGACAGCACTTCATAAAACTCGATGGCGCGGGCTTCGCGGTCAATTTCGTTCAGTGACAGACCCATGGCGACGCGCATGAAGAATGCCTGTGGCAGCTCAATACGAGATTTACCGACGTGCAAAAAGTAGCGGTCATACAGTGTTTGCAGACCCAAGTAATCAAACTTCAAGTCACGCTCCGCCTTTAACGCGCCACCCAGGCGCTTCAGGTCAAACTGGAGCAGTTTCTCGTCCAGCAATTCGTTCTCCACCCCCTTCTTGATGAACTGCGGAAAGTACTCGGTGTAGGCTTGACCCATGTCCGCCTGACTGACTTCTTTGCCCAGCACCTCTTTGGCAATGGTGTGGAACAAAAGGCGCGCGGTGACGTAGGTGTAATCGGGGTCTTTTTCGATCAGCGTGCGCGCCGCCAGCACCGATGCCTTGTAGACCTCGTCCATCGGCACGCCGTCGTACAGGTTGCGCAAGGTCTCTGCCATGATGGGCTCGGCGCTAACATCCGCGCCTAGTCCGGCGCAAGCTGCTTCAATCAGGCGTTTGATGTGACCCAGGTCAAGCACCACCCTGCGGCCCTGGTCAATGGCATGCAGCTGGGGTGATTCGGGCACATCCTGCATGACTTTCTTGGCGCGTTCCTGCGTCCGCTTCTCGCGGTAAAGCACATAGGCGCGGGCGATTTCGTGATGCCCGCCGCGCATCAATCCCAACTCCACTTGATCTTGCACGTCTTCAATGTGGAAGGTGCCGCCAGCCGGACGCGACCGCATCAAGGCGCGAATCACCGCCTGAGTCAGGCCGTCCACCATTTCGCGCACACTGGCGGAGGCCGCACCCTGTGTTCCGTGCACAGCCAAGAAGGCCTTCATCATGGCCACTGCAATTTTGGCGGGCGCAAACGGCACCACAGCGCCGTTGCGCCGGATGATCTGGTAGTGGTTGAGCAAGCTTGAGCTTGAATCAAGGCTGGCGTTGGCAACATTGACCGCCATCCCATCCTGACGGGCTGAAACGTTGGCAAAGGACGAGGGGTGAACGGGGGACAGGGAAGAGGCAGTCTGCATAGGAGTCGTCTTGGTTTGATTTCTGGAGGGGGTTGTCAGCTTCAATGGGTAGCTTTGATGTTTTTATGTGAGCTTTTCTGGATATCGGATTGTGCTTCTGAAGCGGGTCAATGTCGTTGCAAATGAGCAGTCAGTCTCGTTGAATCAGCCTCACTTCGTACGGCCCTTGGTCGGAAAAAAGCTGTAGGGCCGCGCAACAAGAACACACTATATATGGGGTCTGCACAGAGTG
Organism: Rhodoferax sp.; assembly: GCA_031380235.1. Lineage (GTDB taxonomy): Bacteria > Pseudomonadota > Gammaproteobacteria > Burkholderiales > Burkholderiaceae_C > JANYCG01. The sequence continues at coordinate 14,232 of JANNFW010000081.1, forward strand.
CAAGCCACTACCTGTAGTGTACCGGGTTGCATATGTCCGATTTTGAAATAAGCACCGAGTTGTGGGTTAAGGGTTGACGGCCAAGCACGCTGGGGGCGTGCGCGGCACATTCGTCTGGCAAGGTGCATTCCCGCTTGCCGGGCTGCTTCAGAGCAGGGACTAGGCCCGTTCAATCACCCTGATTAACGAAACGTGCCGCAGTGGGTTGTGCCATGTAGGCTGTTGTATTTCGTAACAAATACTCAGGGAAAACACTCAGTGTCCCAACCCAACATCTTGATGAGCCTGGGCCAATCGAAGCCTGCGCCAGGATCTGATTTACGACCGGGCGCAATGTGCTCATGCCCCGCAATATGGGTTGGCGAATACTGCTGCCCGATCGCTGCGCACAATGCCGCGAGGCTCTCGTACTGCGCGGTCTCAAACCCATCCCCCTCCAGGCCTTCAAGCTCAATGCCGACAGAGTAATCGTTGCAGTTATCGCGACCCTGGTAGCTTGACTTCCCCGCGTGCCAGGCACGCTGGTGGGTGCTGACAAATTGCCAGAGCTCACCATTGCGGCGAATGTAGAAATGCGCGGACACCTGCGCGTTTTTGATCTGCTCAAAATAGGCGTGCGATGCCCAGTCAAGCTGGTTGGTGAATAGCTGCTGCACCTCATCGCCACCATACTGTCCGGGCGGCAAACTGATGGAGTGAAGCACGATCAGATCGACGTTCGCTCCCGCAGGTCGAGCGCCAAAATTGGGCGATTTCAGGTGACGGGCAAACCGGTACCAGCCATCCTGCCACAGGGGCCTTGCTACAGGGGCTTTCGACTTTTCACCCTGGGTCGTCATGGGTATCCGCAGCCGGTGAAATGTCGATGTTCAACCGGGCGATGCGGTAGCGAATCTGGCGCAAACTCAATCCCAGGCGTGTGGCCGCTGCGGTACGGTTGTAGCCTGACTCCTGCAATGCCTTGACCAATATTTGCCGCTCATGCTGATCCAGATGATCCTGCAAGTCCTCGGGCAGGCCATTTGCCAGTGTCGGCGCTTGGGCCAGCAGCCCGGGCCGCTGATGGGCCAGGGGGGTCGGCAAGGTGTCGCGCTCAGTGTCGGGTTCGATGTAGGGGCCACTATCGGCGCGCAGCGGCACAGGCCGGCTGCTCTCGTGCACCCGATCCACTTTGAGCTCATCGCCTTCACTCAGGGCCACCGCGCGGTGCAGCAAGTTTTCCAGCTCCCGCACATTGCCACGCAGGGGCTCCAACGCAAGCTGTTCGAGCATCTGCGTCGACAGCACGGGCTCACTGATCCCGGCTTCAAGCGAGATGCGTTTGAGCAAGGCCTTGCACAGAGCGGGCAGGTCGCCCAGGCGCTCGCGCAGTGGCGGAATCACAATTTCAATGACGTTCAGGCGGTAGTAAAGATCTTGACGGAACCGTCCCTTTTGCACCTCTGCGCCCAAGTCTTTGTGGGTCGCGCTGACAATGCGGACGTTGATCGGTTCTTCCTGAGTGGCACCAACCGGGCGCACGCTGCGCTCCTGGATAGCCCGCAGTAACTTCGATTGCATCGCCAGTGGCAAATCACCGATCTCGTCCAGGAAGAGTGTGCCACCTGAGGCCGCCTGAAAGAATCCAATCCGATCCTGCGCCGCCCCGGTAAAAGCGCCTTTTTTGGAGCCGAAGAATTCCGATTCAAGCAGGTTCTCGGGGATGGCGCTGCAATTCACCGCGATAAAGGCACCGCTTGAGCGATGGCTGTTGGCGTGCAGCGCAGTGGCCGCCAGCTCTTTGCCGGTACCAGACTCGCCGCGTACCAACACCGGTGCCATGCTCTTTGCAACCCGGGCGATGCGTTCCCGCACATTGTTCATGCTGTCAGATTCGCCGACCATCCGGGACAGGGCGACCGCACCGGTGGGCAAGGCACTTCGGCCGTTGCTGCCTGACGCGCGGCGCGCGCTCTCCCGCTCTGACGTGGCAGGCTCATTGGCCGGAGCAGCGTTCGCCGCCATTGCCGACGCAGGGGCGTCTCTAAGCGCCTGGTTGATGTCCAGCACGGCCGAAGCGATGACGGTACGAAACTGCTTGAGATCGACCGGCTTGGTCAGGTAGTCAAAGGCACCTGCCTTGAGCGACTCGACTGCATTTTCAGCCGATCCATAGGCCGTGATGACCACACAGCGCTCCGAGCGCTGTTCCGCCTTGATGCGTTGCAGCAGCTCCAGCCCCAAGCCGTCGGGAAGACGCATGTCGGTGATGACTACGTCAAAGTGCCGCTCGGTGAGGTGTTGCCACGCTTCTTTGACACTGCCGGCTGCTTCCACGCGAAAGCCTTCGCGCAGCAAGGTCAGCTCGTAAAGCGTGCGCAGATCGGGCTCGTCATCGACCACCAGAATGTGGGTATTGCTCTGCGAACTGCTTGAACTGGAAGTGGCAACCATGGTTTGTACGTGATTTTGTCAGATCGTAGCCGCCATTGCGGCGGCAGTTTGTGCGCGATCTCCCGCGCGAGCTGTGCGAAAGCTGATGAAAAACTCGTTGCCTGCGAGCATGCCACCGGGCGTGCTGCGTTCATTTCGCCGGTAAATGATGGTGGCACCGTGGCCATCGCAAAGCTCCCGGCAAATGTAGAGACCCAAGCCGCTGGAGCGGCTTTCAGATGAGAAAAAGGGTTCAAACAAATGGCGCTCCACTGACGGCTCCAGCGGCGGGCCATCGCTCCACACGAACAGGCCGGCCTGCGCGTTGACGGTGGTGCCAACGCCAGTGTTCATGCCAACACTTTGCTCGGTGCCAAGCTGAATCGATCCAGCTTGACCACTGGCGTAACGCAGCGCGTTGTCCAGCAAATTGATCAGCACGCGGCGAAGGTGCTCGGGCTCAAAGGCGACCTGGGTTTGCGTCGTTCCTGGGCTGAACGTCAGCTTCTCGGTACTGCGCGTTTGCGCTGCCCAGTCGCGGCCAATGCGCTCGGTAGCCTCCACTAGCGCCAACGATGGCATCGTCGAAGCACTGTCGCGCGACTGCACATGGGCGATGTTGAGCACCTCTTCCACTATCTTGCCAAGCCGGTTCGCGTTTTGCGCAATCATTTGCGTTAGCTGCCTGAGTTTGGGATCCGACACATCTTCATCCAGCAGGGCGTTGGCTTGCGATATGGCGGCCAGCGGGTTGCGAATCTCATGGGCCACAGCGGCCGACATGCGCCCCATGCTGGCCAGCTTGTCGGTGCGGGTGCGGGCCTCCATCTCGCGTTGATCCTGCAAAAACATGACGCAAAGGCTTTCATCCTCCGGCATATGGCGGGTTGTCATGCGAGTGCGCAAACGCAGGCGGCGCAGGCCCTGCCCGGTGTGGTGAATCGTGACATCGCTGCGGCGCAAGTCCACCTTAATGAAGCTGTTGCGAGCCAGCTGGTCCAACTCGGTCCACGCGGCTTCGGATGCCAGGTGAAAAGTCGCTTCGCGCAGCGCTCGCTCGGAGCCCAAAAGTTGGCGGGCCGCCGGGTTGGCCGCTCTGACCAAGCCGTTGCCGTCGACCACCAAGATGCCATCTGTCAACGACTCGATCACCAGCTCATTGACTTGCCGCTGCACCTGAACGGCGCGCTGGCTCAGGCGTGAGCGCTCTTCTTCCTGGGCGAGCCGCGTTGACAGTTGATTGGCCAAAAAAGCGATGACGAAAAGTCCAGCCCCGGTGAGTGCGGATTGGACAAAGTGCGGCGTAGGCTCCCCAAACGCATACAGTGCCAACCAAGTGGAGTGTCCCAGCAGAATCAGGCTGGCAGCCGCTGCTGTTCCCATCGCCAGGAACAGCGAGCCCAAGACGGATGCCAGCAACACTGGCAACGCCAGCAGCGGCGCGTAATTAATGTTGCCGCCTTGCAGAATTTGCAGAGCGGAAAACACCGCGACATCCACCCCGATGGTGAAGAACCAGCTTGACCAGAAATTTCGGTTGAGTTGGCGCGGCGCGGCATAAAAACGAACTGCGATGGCGATCGCCAGGTAGCTGCCGCAAATGTAGAGCAGCCAAAGGTTATTGGCTTGACCCATTGCCCATAGGCTTGATTGCAGCAAAAGCAGCATGAGCCCCAGCGTCACGCGCGCCGTCATAAAGCCGCGCCACAGACGCTCGAACTCGCTGGGGCCTTTGTCTTTGACGGCGTTTTGCCGGGCGGTTTGATCCGACGGCGTTGGAGCGGGTGCGAACCAGGTGCGTGGCTCTGGAGACTCAGCCATTCAAGGCTCCGCCCGGCGCTGGTGCTCCAGGCTGCAATAGCTGCCCTTTTTGCCTTCGATGGCATCAGGCCGGGGCAGATGAACCTCGCAGAATTGGCATCGCACCATGTCCAGCGCGGGCACGTCTAGGTTTTCGGGCTTTTTCGGTGCGCTCTTTCGGGCGCTGTCAGCACCGCGCCGGCTGGCCTTGAAGAACCAGATGGCTGCGATGATGGCGAGCAGAATGACCGCAATTTTCATGATGTGCGCCCCAGCACGATCTCCAATACGAAACGCGAGCCGACGTAGGACAGCAGCAGCAGGCCAGCGCCGGCATACAGCACCCGCGCGGCCGTGCGCCCGCGCCAGCCGAAGCGCCAACGCCCGAGCAGCAGCACGGCAAAAGCCAGCCATGACAGCAGGGAAAAGATAGTCTTGTGATCCCACCGCCATACCGTGCGCGCACCATAGAGCTGCTCCGCAAACAGCATCACCACCAGCAGCGTTGCGGACAGCAGCACAAAACCTGCGGCGACAAAGCTGTAGGTCAGGCGCTCCATCGTCAACAGTGGGATGCCGCCTTGCAGGTCACCACCCGCGCGGAAATTGGCCTCGGCGCGGGCCAGCAACCAGCCGTGCGCCACCGCCACACCGAACATGCCATACGACGCAATACCCAGCGCCCAATGCAATGGCAACCATATCGATGCCTTGGGCCCCAGCAGATTGCCCGGGAACACCCACTGCAGCAGGACGGCAGCGGCAGCCAAGCCGCTTAACGCCCACGGCGTTTTAAGTTGAGGATAGACCAGGCTCTCGACGGCGTAGACCAACACCGCCAGCCAGATCGTGACGCTCAGGGCGGCCGCAAAGCCAAAGCGCGGCTCGGTGCCAAACAGGTCCCAGCCCAGAGTGACCGCATGCAGCAGCCAAGCGAACGCCAGCACCGAGCGAGCAACCGCCGGGCTGAATTTGCGTGCTGAAGTGGCCAGCACACCATAGGCCGCAGCGGCGGTGATCGTCAACAGGGCGCTGGTGACGTTAGCGCTGAGTAAAATCATCATCAGAGTTTAGCGTTTCGCGCTTCAGTCCCAACCCGTCGCCCCGCCTATTACTCCGACGGCCCTCCATTTACCCTCCACTGGGACATTCACGTATGGCTTCCGCCCTGTCAGACAAACTCTCCCGCCTGGTCAAAGGCATGCGCGGCCAAGCCCGCATCACCGAGGCCAATGTGGCCGACATGCTGCGCGAGGTTCGCATGGCGCTGCTGGAAGCGGATGTGGCCCTGCCCGTGGTGCGCGACTTCATTGCCCGCGTGAAAGACAAGGCGTTGGGCCAAGAGGTGCTGGGCTCGCTGCAACCGGGCCAGGTGCTGGTGAGCATCGTTAGTAAAGAGCTTGCCGCGACAATGGGAGAGGGGATCAGTGATATCAATCTCGCCGCACAACCGCCCGCTGTGATCTTGATGGCGGGCTTGCAAGGCGCGGGCAAAACCACCACCACGGCCAAGCTGGCCAAACATCTGATTGAGAAGCGCAAGAAGAAGGTGCTGACCGTGTCGGGCGACGTGTACCGCCCGGCGGCGATTGAGCAGCTGAGGTCGGTGACGGCACAAGTCGGTGCTGAGTGGTTCCCCAGCACGCCCGATCAAAAACCCGTGGCCATCGGCCTTGCGGCGCTGGACTACGCCCGCAAGCACTATTTTGATGTGCTGCTGGTCGACACCGCTGGCCGTTTGGCGATTGACGAAGCCTTGATGCAGGAGATCAAGGATTTGCATGCGGCGCTGAACC
>JANNFW010000098.1:0-3751 GCA_031380235.1 Rhodoferax sp.
CCCATGCCCCAGAGCAAGTCACCAACTGTAATTGCTCCATTTGCAGGCGTTTGGGCGGTTTGTGGGCGTACTACAAAGTGGGAACGGTCAAGGTGATCGGTCATCCTGAGCACACCCACGAATACATTCAAGGCGACAAGACGCTGCGCACCGTTCGATGCAAACACTGTGGCTGCACAACGCACTGGGAGCCTTTGGATCCACAGCAGCACACCCAGCTTGGCGTGAACATCAGAAACTTCGACCCGCTCATCCTCGGCAGCATGCGAATCCGCCTGTTTGACGGTGCGGATACTTGGAAATTTGTAGACCAGCCATGCTCGCCCTGATCGTCGTCGCCCACCCCAGCCCGGCCAGCCTGAGCCATGCCATGGCGCAAGTCGCGCAAAAGGTTCTGTCGTCGCACGGCTACACGGTCGCCTTGCACGACTTGTACGCTGAACGGTTCGACCCCGTCCAGCCCAGCGGCGAAAGCGCCAACACGGCATCCTCCGATCCGCGGGTCGAACAGCATTGCGACGAGCTGGCGCGCGCCGACCTGATCGTCATTTGCCACCCCAATTGGTGGAGCCAACCACCGGCCATTCTCAAAGGCTGGATCGACCAGGTGTTCCGATTGAATACGGCTTACGGCTACCCGCCAGGAGTTGGTTTTGAAGGGCTTCCCATCGGTTTGTTGAAGGCCCGTTATGCACTGATTTTCAACACCTCCAACACACCGCCAGCGCGCGAGCAGGCTGTTTTTGGCGACCCGCTGGAGACGCTCTGGAAGACCAGCGTGTTTGCCTTATGCGGCGTTAACAACGCTATTCGGCGCATGTATGCACCTGTGGCGGGAAGTGATGCGAGTGAGCGTGCGGCTTGGCTGGCCGAAGTTGAGGCGCTGGTGAGTGGCGCGGCAGACTCTCGGGCAATTGCCGCGCACTAGGCGGGCAAATATGCTATATTAAATATAGCTTTTTGTGCACATGATGCGAGAGCTAAAGCCTGATTTAATCATGTATTTCGACAAAAAGACCAATTTCAAGCCCCAACAAACCCATTATGGGTATATTAGAGCCTTTCAAAGCATCAAAAGCCTACAGCCCCAGCATCAACTTTAAATTCTGCACCGCAGCGCCGCTGGCACCTTTGCCCAGGTTGTCCAACTTGGCGATCAGCACGGCGTGGTGAAAACTTTCGTCGGCTCCCTGGTTGCTGAACACGCGCAGCTCCATTTTGTTGGTATTGGCCAGGCCCAGCGGATCGATTTTATTGTCGGCACCTGTCGGCACGACGCTGACCCACTCGCTGCCGGCGTAGTGTTTGGCAAGGGCGTTGTGCAAATCTTGCGCGCTGGGTTTGCCGGGAAGGGTATCCAAATCCAGCGGCAGTTGAACCAGCATGCCTTGGGCGAAGTTGCCGACGCTGGGGATGAAGACGGGCCGGCGCGTGAGGCCGGTGTATTTCATGATTTCGGGCAGGTGCTTGTGCTTCAAGCCGAGTGCATAGAGCTCGAACGCGGGGGCTTGGCCTTTTTCGTAGGCCTCGATCATGCTACGCCCGCCGCCACTGTAACCGCTGATTGACGGTAGCGTGAGCGGGTGGTCGCGCGGAATCAGGCCTGCGTCCACCAGCGGGCGAATCAGCGCGATGGCACCTGTGGCGTAGCAGCCGGGGTTGCCCACGCGCTGCGCGTTTTTGACGGCCTGAGCGTGCCCTGCTGTCAGCTCGGGGAAGCCGAACACCCAGCCGGGTGCGGTGCGGTGCGCGGTGGAGGCATCGATGATCTTGGGGCCGGGTTTTCCGCTGGTTTTGGCGATATCGTCAATCATCGCCACGGATTCGATAGCGGCATCGTCATGCAGGCAAAGAACGACCAAGTCGACTTGCGCCATCAATGCGCGCTTGGCAGCCGCATCCTTGCGCAGCTCGGGGGCAATGCTGACCACCTCCACAGCGGGCATGGCCTGCAGGCGCTCGCGGATTTGCAGGCCTGTGGTGCCAGCTTCGCCATCGATGAAAATTTTGGGCATGGTGCGTCCGTCAGTATTGGTGCGTTGCAGCATGATACATTCTTGGGCTGCGCAAGTTGACGACAACTGCGCGTCGCACTGATGCGCCAGAACTTCATTTTTAAGCCTGAGAGAGCCTCATGAAAATCCACGAATACCAAGGCAAGGAAATCTTGCGCCAGTTCGGCATCCCCACGCCGCGCGGAATCCCCGCGTTCACCGTACAAGAGGCTGTGGAAGCTGCGCAAAAATTGGGTGGGCCGGTTTGGGTCGTCAAGGCGCAAATCCACGCGGGTGGCCGTGGCAAGGGCGGCGGCGTGAAGCTGGCGCGCTCGATTGACGATGTGCGCAAGCTGGCGGGCGAGATTCTCGGCATGCAACTGGTCACACACCAGACCGGGCCGATGGGCCAAAAAGTGCGCCGCTTGTTGATTGAAGACGGTGCTGATATCAAGAAAGAGTATTACGTATCCGCCGTGACGGACCGTGCCTCGCAGCGCGTAGCCTTCATCGTTTCCAGCGAAGGCGGCATGGACATTGAAGGTGTTGCGCACGACACGCCCGAGAAAATCATCACCGAAATTGTCGACCCGGCACTGGGCTTGACCGATGCGCAGGGCAAAAAGCTGTCTGATGCGATTGGCGTGCCTGCCGCATCCACTGCGCAGTGCGTGGACGTGCTGCAAAAGATGTACAAAACTTACATGGATACGGATGCGTCTCTGGTCGAAATCAACCCGCTGATCCTTGAAGGCAACGGGAATATAAAAGCACTGGACGCGAAGTTCAATTTTGACGCGAACGCACTGTTCCGCCACCCTGAAATCGTCGCCTACCGCGACCTGGACGAAGAAGACCCAGCGGAAGTCGAAGCCAGCAAGTTCGATTTGGCTTACATCAGCCTGGATGGCAACATTGGCTGCCTCGTCAACGGCGCAGGCCTGGCGATGGCGACGATGGACACGATCAAGCTTTTCGGCGCAGAGCCTGCCAACTTTTTGGATGTGGGCGGTGGTGCCACCCCGGAGAAAGTCACCGAAGCTTTCAAGATCATGCTGAAGAACAAGAAGGTGAAGGCCATTTTGGTCAACATCTTCGGCGGCATCATGAAGTGCGACACCATTGCCACGGGCGTGATCACCGCCTGCAAGGCCACCAACCTCAGCGTGCCACTGGTCGTGCGCATGAAGGGCACCAACGAAGAGCTGGGCAAGAAGATGCTGGCCGAGAGCGGCCTGCCCATCATCAGCGCCGACAGCATGGCCGAAGCGGCTCAAAAAGTGGTTGCGGCCCTCAAAGCGTAAGGAAAAAGCATGTCCATCCTGATCAACAAAAACACCCGCGTCATCACCCAAGGCATCACCGGCAAGACCGGCCAGTTCCATACGGAGAAGTGCCAGGAATACGCGAATGGCAAAAACTGCTTTGTCGCGGGCGTAAACCCGAAGAAGGCAGGCGAGAAGATTTTTGACATCCCGATTTTCGGTTCAGTCAAAGAAGCCGCCAGCCAAACCGGTGCTACGGTGAGCGTGATCTACGTGCCGCCCGCAGGTGCTGCCGCTGCGATTTGGGAGGCGGTTGAAGCCAATCTGGATCTGGCAATCTGCATCACCGAAGGCATCCCCGTGCGCACTTCCAGCATGTCGCGCACCGGAATGCCCTCGGTAATGCAAATCGTCAAATCGAGGTCGGCCTCAACCGCTTCCCAAATTGCGGCGGCAGCGCCTGCGGGCGGCACGTAGATGACAGACACCGTC
>JANNFW010000118.1:0-12461 GCA_031380235.1 Rhodoferax sp.
AAGTACACGCCGGGTATGAAGTTGAAGGTGATGCGCACCGCCAAAGAGCTGCGCCCCACCAGCGTGGTGACCTTCATGAGCCAGCGGCGCGAGGCCGTGGAAGAAGCCTACGCCGGTGACATCGTCGGCTTTACGACGCACGGCGGCGTGCAGTTGGGCGACACGATCACCGATGGCTCGGTCAACCTGCAATTCACCGGACTACCGTTTTTTGCGCCTGAACTGTTCATGACCGTGGTACTGAAAAACCCGCTGCGCACCAAGCAATTGCAGCAGGGCCTGGCGCAACTGGGCGAAGAGGGTGCGATTCAGGTGTTTCGCCCGGAGATCGGCGGCAACATGCTGCTCGGTGCCGTGGGGCAACTACAGTTTGAGGTGGTGCAGCACCGCTTGAAGGGCGAATACGACGCTGACATTCGCCTCGAAGGCAGCCAATACACGGGGGCGCGATGGATTACGGCGAACACCCCGGCAGAGCTTAAAACCTTTGTCGAGGCCTACCCCGCCCGCATGGCGCTGGATGCGGCCAACACCTTGGCTTATTTGACGACATCACAGTATGACGTGCGGCTTGCGCAGGAGCGCTTCCCGAAAATTCACTTCCATCCACTGCGCGAGCACGCAGGGCTGGCCTTAGCATCGTGAGCCCCCACGCTCCCGCACTTCGTGTCGTCGCTGCCCCCCGAGGGGGCGCATTTTTCTCGGGGCGGCCCAGCGAAAAATATCTCGCTCAAATATGATGCCGTTGTCAGACTGGCCGCTGGCAGCGCGGCACAACATCATCGGCGTGTTCACCGATATTGACGACACGCTGACGACTGACGGTGCCATCACGACGGATGCACTCGCGGCTTTGAGCGACTTGAAGACTGCGGGCCTGCATGTCATTCCCATCACGGGACGGCCCGTTGGCTGGAGCCAGCAAGTGGCGTTTTGCGGGGATAAAACATGGCCGGTAGATGCCGTGGTGGCTGAAAACGGCTCTACTGCTCTTTTCTTGAACCAAACAAGCACCTCGCCCTCGCAGCAAATGCATGAGCAGCTCTTAAAAATATACCAACAAGATGGGGCAACCCGCTCCAAAAACTACGAGCGCATGCAGCAGGTTGCCCAGCGCGTGCTGCGCGAGGTGAGTGGGGCTGTGCTGTCGCAAGACTCGGGCGGGCGCGAGACCGACATCGCGATTGACCACAGCGAGTTCACGCAGTTAAGCGCAGACAAAATAGAGCGGGTGGTGAAGATCATGCAGGCCGAGGGCATGAACGCCACGGTCAGCAGCATTCACATCAACGCCTGGTTTGGCGACCACAACAAGCTGGCGGGCGCGCGCTGGATCGTGCGTGAGCTGTTCGGGCGCAAACTCGATGATGAGATGGATCGCTGGGCGTATGTGGGCGATTCAACCAACGATGCGCTGATGTTTGAGCACTTCGCCCACAGTGTGGGTGTGGCGAATATTCGCCGCTTCGAGGCCGAGCTATCGCACAAACCGCGTTACATCACACGGGCTGAGCGTGGCGCGGGGTTCGCCGAAGTGGCGCGTGCGCTGCTAGAGGCTGCCGAGCTTTGACGCCGCAGACTCCAGATTTCCCAGCACGTTGCGCCGGTATTCCTCTTTTTGCAGCATCTCAAAGTCGGTGTCGGCATAGCGCTGGGCAATGGCGCGAAACTCGTCTTGAATCTCGACAAAAGCGTCCACCATGTCCGGGTCAAAGTGCTGCCCTTTGCCTTCGATGATGATCCTCACCGCCACCTCGTGCGGCATGCCTTCTTTGTAGACGCGCCGACTGATCAGCGCGTCATACACATCGGCCACGGCCATTAGTCGGGCGGAGATGGGGATGCGATCACCCGCGCGGCCCTGGGGGTAGCCGCTGCCGTCCCACTTCTCTTGGTGAAATAGCGCAATGTCTTTGGCCATGCTCAAAAACTCGGCCTGGGTGCCCAGCATGCGCTCGGCGTTGTTGATCGCCTCCCACCCCAGTGTGGTGTGGGTTTTCATGATCTCAAATTCATCCGGCGTGAACTTGCCCGGCTTGAGCAAAATTCGGTCGGGGATAGCGACTTTGCCGATATCGTGCAGCGGCGCGGATTTAAACAGCGTGCTGATGTTGGCGTCGGTCAAAAACGAGGTGAAGCGCGGGTTGGGTTTAAGTTTTTCAGCCAGCGCGCGCACGTAGTTTTGGGTACGGCGGATGTGGTTGCCGGTCTCCGAGTCGCGCGTCTCGGCCATCGAGGCCATGGTGAGAATAGTCACGTCCTGGATCGCCGTCATCTGGCGGTCGCGCTTGGAGATCTCCTGCTCCAAAAACGCGTTTTTATCGCGCAGAAAATCCGCGCTGGCCTTGAGCTTCAGGTGGGTGCCCACGCGCGCCATCACGATGGACGGGCTGATCGGCTTCGTGATGTAGTCCACCGCGCCAAGTCGCAGGCCCTGCTGCTCGTCTTCAATGCCAGTCTTGGCAGTCAGAAAAATCACCGGGATATTGCTGGTGGCGGGGTTCGCTTTGAGCTTGCGGCAGACTTCGTAGCCGTCCAGGTCGGCCATCATGATGTCCAGCAGGATGAGGTCGGGCGGGCGGTCTGAGGCGGCCAGTTTCAGGCAATTGGCTCCTTCGCTGGCAACCTGCACGCGGTACTCTGTTTTGAGCAGATTGGCCAGCAGCGACAAATCGTGCGGCGTGTCGTCGACCACTAGAACCGTGGCTTTTTCTTCTGCGTAAAGTGAATCCATGGCAGGTGTCTGAGGTGGGGCGCGAGGGGATGCTCGATTTGCCAAACAACCTTTAAAGTCAACTATGCCATAGTCCCTGGGGACTCCCTAGCGGATTTTGATCTGCCGCTCCAGGCAAGCTGTGTTCAGTGCGATCAGCGCGTGGTCAAATTTCAGCGTTTCCATGGCTGACTTGACCGGCGCAAACCCCGCGCCGAGCGCCGCCTCCAGCACGTCGCGGTTTTGCTCAAACACTTCCTCCGCCTCAAAATCCTGCTCAGCCAGCAGGCGCGCAAGCTGCGCGCAGACCATCACCACATGATCGGCCTGGTCGGTCTGTGATAGCTCGTGGGTGGCCGCAGCAGGGAGTTTTTCATTCAAGCCCGCCACCAAAGTGTCCAGCCGCAGGCCGGCCGGTAATAGTGCGGCATCGATCATGTCGCGCGTGGCTTTGGCGTGGATTGCGGTCTCCAGCGCGCTGGCATCGCGCTCCAGCTCGGTGGCACCAATGCTGCCCGCCACCCCTTTGAGCGTGTGGGCGACGCGCTCGGCCAAGGCAATGTCGCCGGCATTCAGTGCAGCGCGGATCTCGTGTACCGCATGGGTTTGCGATAGCGCGAATTTGCGCAACAGCACCAGGTACAGCGGCTGGCGGCCCATCACGCGGCGCAACCCCAGGCGAACGTCCAGGCCAGACACCGTTGCCAGCGCGTTGATCACGCTTGGGCTGGCTTGGCCCGGCAGTCCACCCGCCTCGCGGGCTGCGACCTCGCCTGCACTTGACACAGCTTGGCCCAGCCCCGCGCGAGGGCGGATCAGGCGCGCCAGTGTGCGCCACAGCGCGATGGGCTCCACCGGCTTGACGATGAACCCGGCCATGCCCGCGCGCTTGCAGCGCTCGCGGTCTTCCTGCATGGCATTGGCGGTCATGGCGGCAATCGGCAGGTATTCGTTGCGGCTGTCTCTGCGAATCTCGGCGGTGGCACCCAGGCCATCCAGCACGGGCATTTGAAGATCCATCAGTACGATGTCGTACGGGCGGTCAGTGTCATTGCTGGCGGCCACTTTCTGCGCGGCGATCCGGCCGTTTTCGGCCAGGTCTACGGCAAATCCGACCTCGGCCAGCATGGCCGATGCAACTTCCTGATTCAACTCGTTGTCTTCTACCAGCAGGACACGCGCGCCCGCAACGCGCCGCAGCGCCTCACGGGCCAGCGCGTAGTCGTCCGTCAGCGCATCCGACGGGCTGAGCTGGCCAAAGCCCGACGGCAAGCGCTTGTTGGCGGAGTTGGCCAAGCCCACGCGCGCGGTAAACCAAAAGGTGCTTCCCTCGCCCAATGCACCCTCTACGCCCACGCTGCCGCCCATCAAGTTGGCCAGGCCTTTACTGATGGCCAGGCCCAGCCCGGTGCCGCCAAACTGGCGCGTGGTCGATGCGTCGGCCTGCTCAAAGCTGCGAAACAGCCTGGTTGCCTGCTCGGGCGAGATGCCGATGCCGGTGTCTCTCACGTCAAATTCCAACAGCAGGCTGTCGTCGCCCTTCTCGCCTTTTTCTTTCACGCGGATGCTGATCTTTATCTCGCCGTGATGGGTGAACTTGACCGCATTGTTGGCGTAGTTGATGAGAATCTGCCCCAGGCGCAGGGGGTCGCCTACCAGCAGGTTGGGTACATCCGGGGCCACCTCAACCACCAGTTTCAGGCCTTTGGCGCTGGCCTTGTCGCTGATGACATTCACCACCTGGCTGGTGACGTTGGCCAGCTCAAACACCACGCGCTCGATGTTGAGCTTGCCCGCCTCCACCTTGGAGATGTCCAAAATGTCGTCAATGATGCTCAGAAGGTTTTTGCCCGAGAGCTGGATTTTGCTGATGAAGTCGGCCTGGCGTGGCGACAGCTCGGTCTTCATCGCCAGGTACGCCATGCCGATGATGGCGTTCATCGGGGTGCGGATCTCGTGGCTCATGTTGGCCAGAAAGTCGCCTTTGGCGCGGTTGGCCGCGTCGGCAGCGTCCTTGGCGCGGCGCAGATCGTCTTGGGCGCGTTCCTGCTCGGAGAGATCGACCAGCGTGCCAATCAGCCCGCCGGGCTCGTTGTTCGCCTTGCGAAAGCCCTGCACCATGTACAAAGTGGAGCGCACCTCGCGGTTGGCGTACGGAATCTTGAGCTCGCGCCGTACCGACAGCGCCTCCCGGATCACCTGCTCGTCCTCGCTTTGGTAAAAAGCACGTGCCACCGGGGTGCCAAGCTGGATTTCGGCAAAGGTCTTGCCAACCAAGTCTTCGCGGCGCAGCCGAAAAGCCTCCTCGAACGCTCGGTTCATTCCCTGAAAGCGCGCATCTGGACCTTTGTAAAACACCGGAATCGGTATGGTGTCCATCAGGGCTTTCTGCAAGATCACCTGCTCGGCTAACTGCTCTTGCAACTGGCGCGCCTTGGTGGTGTCTTCCTGCAATCCCACGATGCCGGTGACCTTGCCCGCCCCATCGAAAACTGGCGAGACCAGCGTTTGCGCGGTGAAAACGGTGCCGTCTTTGCGCCGGTTCAAAAAATCACCACGCCACGGCTTACCGCCGCGAACTGTCTGAATCATTTCACGGTACTTCTCGGGCTGAATCTCGGGGACGACCACGGTGCTGGTCGGCAGGCCCGTGAGTTCTTCCAATGTGTAGCCCGTGTCCTTCAAAAAACGCGGGTTGACCCAATCAATGCGCGCGTCCTCCTTGGCGATGACGACGGAGAACGGACTCAACTCCAGCGCCGTGCCCAGCGTGTTGTAGCGCGCGCGTGCGGCAGCAATGCGCCTGCGCCCCACCAGCACCTGTATCAGCAGCAGGCCCAACAGCGCCAGGATGGCAAATGCAGTCAGACCCAATATGAAGCGAAGCAGGGGTGATATCAAGCCGTCCAACGGGTGCAGGCTGACCGCAAGCCACGGCCCGCTGGGGTCACTCCATTGCACCTTTTCGCGCACCACGATGTAGTCCCTGCCCTCCAGCAATACCGTGTCCGCCATCACGTCAAAGGGCAGTGTCGCCGGGGCCATGGCATTGAAGCGCGCGGCGAACTGGTGCAGCTCTCGAATGTCCTTCAGGCGGGCCTCGGTGATGGGCGGGTTCATGCGGTAAATCCAATCGGTCCGAGTGCTGGAGAACACGATGCCTTGGGGCGATAGCAGCAACGCGTCGTCACCGGCAAAGCGAAGCAATTGGTCGGTCTTGCCGCTGGGCATTTTCAGCATCACCACACCAATCACGCCACTGACCAGGCGGTTGTCGCTGTACAGCGGGGCAGCGTAGTACAGGCCGCGTTCGGCAGACACCGCACCCACGGCTGCATAGGAATTGGAGGCACCTTGCATGGCGGCTTTGAAGTAGGGGCGAAAGGCCACATTGGTGCCGGTGGAGCGGTTGCCTTCGGTCGAGTGCGCCACGATCTTGCCGCTGCCCGAGATCACGTAAGCGCCATCTGCATCGAACAGCGCGCGCGCAATCGACAGCCGCTGAAGCACCTCGGTTGCGTCGGGCGAAAACTCACCCAGCGCCGCTGCTTTGAGCACCGGGTCGTTCAGGCCCATCAGCATGGCGGCCCCCAGTGCCACCGCACGGCTGCCTTCGTTTTCCAAGGCGCTGGCCGTGTAACGCAAAGCGTCTTCCAGACCACCGCGCCGGTCAGCAATACGGCTGGCGGTCAGCCACCGCTCAATCAGCAAAGCCCCCATCAGCGCGACCACCATGACCCCCAACAGTGCGAGCCAATGCGGTCGTGAGAGTCGTAAAAAAGCAGGCAGTTTGGAAATGGTGTCTCCGAAGACAGTGGTTTTTGACGATGGTATCCGGTTGAAGCAAAGGAGCCTAAAATTCTTTGAGCTTGTAAAAAATTAACTTATAGGTTAATTTTGTTGTAAAAACCTCGTAAAATTGATAATTTATATACTTTTTAGGCTTCTAGCTCTCGTAGTTATTGCATAAACAGCTATAGTATAGATAGCATTTGAGAGTTTTAGTGAGAGACTACTCTGCCGCAAAGCGATCCGCGTGCTTGCCTTTGAAGGGCGCATAAAACGCCTTGATCTGCGCCATGTCTATCTCGATATCGCCTGTCGGAATAAACACTGGCCCCAGGCCGCTTCGCTTCTTGTCGTAGTCCATGTACGCCATCACGATCGGCAGCTTGGCGCCTACAGCGATGTAATAGAAACCGGTTTTCCAAAAGCGCGTGTTGCTGCGGGTGCCCTCGGGCGGCACGATCAACTGAAGCGGGCCGTCGGCGGCATTCAGCGCTTCTATCGATGCGGCTACCAGATTGTTGGCCTTCTCGCGGTCCACTGGGATGCCGCCCAGCCACATCATCACGCCGCGAAACGGTGGTTTGAAAATCTGCGCTTTGCCCATCCAGTAAACGTTCAGCCCGAGGATGAAGGCCGTCATCAAGGTGTAGGGCAAGTCCCAGTTGCTGGTGTGAGGTGCGGCAATCAGCACGCTCTTTTGCCCATCAGGCGGCAAGCTGCCTTCCACCTTCCAGCCCTTGAGCTTCATGAAGGCGATTGAAAAAGCGCGCAGCACCGTGTTGACGATGGGGGTGTCGAAGATGGTGCGGTGCATGGAATGTAAAGTCGAAGGTTTTCAAAGAACGGAAAATGCAGCCCCATGAACCTCGATGAACCCTTAGGCCAGGAGTGGACGACGCTGCAAAACAACCACGAGCATTATGAACGTGGCGCGCTGGCGCTGAAGGTGGTGACGGTCGTTTTCGCGTTCGCGCTGCTGGCCGTCAACTTGCCTGCATTGATCGTCGCTTTGGTGGTGGCGGCACTGTGGCTGCAAGAAGGCATCTACCGCACCTCGCAAAGTCGGCTGGGGCAGCGGCTGATGGTTTTGGAAGGTCTCATCAGAGGGTGCGAGTCCGGCGTGCCATTCCAACTTCACACGCAATGGCGGGCGGCTCGCTCCGGTGTGGGCGGCTTGTTGCGCGAGTACCTGAGCAATGCGCTGCGCCCGACGGTGGCGTATCCGTATGTGCTGCTGTTGCTGGGTTTGCTGGTGCTGCACGTTTTCCGATGACGACTGTGCAACGACTGCTTGCCGGGGCGACGATTTGCCTGGCGCTGACGTGGGCCGACATCAGCCAGCACACAGCGCCGCTAGCCGCCGCGCAGGCGGTGTGGACGCAACCGGCCCCGGCTGCCGCGCATCGGCTGACGCTCGCGTCACGCGGCCATCTGCCCATGCCCGCCAACACACCCAGCGCGCACGCCAGCAGCCTGCTGGCGATGCCGCTCAATCACCGCTGCGCCTTGATGGCCTTCTGGTTCGCGGGCCAGCGTGAGAGCGCGCCGGATGTGCAGATCGCCCAGTCCTGCTTTGAGCGCGCCTCGCAGCAATGGCTGCCCGCCCGCTTTGTGGTGAACCGGTTTGAGTTTGGCGATCAACTGGGGCACGGTTTGCGACGACTGGGCAACCCGGTTTCTTGGCTTGATCGGGACGGGAAGATTCACCTGTTCGTGGTCGCCACCGGATGGGGTGGCTGGGCGGCGGGGCGGATTTTGCATGTGCGTCAGAGCGATGGCGGCAGCGACCTGAATGGCTTGACCTTCGCGTCACCCAAAATCCTGCCGCTCTCCTGGCTGTGGAACATCAGCTACCTGGTGCGTGGCGCGCCGATGCCGCTGGCGGATGGCGGCATGATCTTGCCGGTTTATTTTGAGCTGGGCATCAAGTACCCGGTCGCGCTGCGTTTTGATGCGGGCGGTGACTTCAAAGGCATGACGCGCATCAGCCATCGCACCTACACGCTGCAACCCAATCTGCTGGCGGTGGGCGAGTCGCACTGGCTGGCCTTGATGCGCGACAACCGCATTGACGGCCACGTCGCCATCGCCCAAACCACCAACTCCGGGCAGGATTGGCAAGACCTGCCGCAAACCCAACTCATCAACCCCGACACCTCGGTTGCCGCGCTGGCCCTGTCCCCAGACCGCCTGCTGATGGCGCACAACTCGTCGCCGCGCTCGCGCCAGGTGCTGGATTTGAGCGAGTCGCGCAACGGCGTTGATTGGCTGCTTGCGCTCAATTTAGCCCGAGGCGACAAAAACGGCGCTAAAAACGGCAATATCGCCGCAGAGTTTTCCTATCCGTCAATCGCCTATGCAGACGGCAGCGTGTGGGTGGCCTACACCGAGAATAGAACGCGCATCGCCTGGGCTCGCTACACCTTCGAACCCCCCAAAAAATGAGAGTAATGTCATCGCCATGGATTTGAACGCGCTCTGGGCCACCTTCATCTCAACCTCCTCGCCCTTGCTGCCTGGGGCCGTGTTGGTGCGTTGGGCATTGCCCGTGTTTTGGGCCGTGGTGCTGGTGTTTGCCGTGCTTTACTTCACGAAGAGCCTTGCAAAGCCGCGCGGCAAATGGATCGCCCTCGCAGTGATCGCATGGGCGTTCGTGCCCGGCCTGTGGTCACCCACGTACTGGTTGGGGCTTGCGTTTCAATTGCCCAGCTTGATGACGGTAGGCCTGTGCGGGATTGCGCTTGCGTTGCACTGGCGCGCAAGTGCACACCATCGTTTCTCCGCGAATATTTCAGCGCTGCACTGGCTCGGAATCTTGCTCGGCTGGCTGCTGCTGCTCGATACGTTTGTGGTCTTGCCGTTTTCACTCTACCGCTGGGGCTACAGCCCGGCGATGCTGGCGTTGCTTGTCGTCGTGGCGGCGACGCTCTGGGCCTTCTCGCGTGCGCGCCGGGCCAAGCTTCTGTTGATCGTTCTGGCGCTGTTTGTTGCCACGCGCCTGCCCGGGGGTAATGTGTTTGATGCGGTTATTGATCCTTTACTCTGGTTCGCTTTGCACTTTGCGGCGTTCAAAAATTGGCGCGCAACCCGTCGCTCAAGGAATGTTTAACGCGCCAGCAACCACTCGCGGTTGAACAGCCAGGCGTGCGGGTACCACAGGTTCGCTGCAGTGATCTCACCGCTGCGGTGGCGCTCTTTCACCACCCAGCGCGTGGCGATCACTTTGCAATTGGGCAGACACGGTGCGGTGGTTTGCGCAGAGTCGACCTGCACCCACACCACCGCGTCGTGCCGTTGCAGCAACTCGTTCAGCGTCTGCGTGGAGGCAGCCCCCTTAAGCATCAAGTCGTAGTCAAAGCCCTTGATCTTGTTGCCCGGCAGCAGAAACTCAAAGCGCTCGAACTGTGCATTGAAATTACTGGGCACAGCGATTTTCGCGTTGCGCAATTGGGCTGCGACGGGGCCGCTGTAGCGCCCAGCAGGGCCGTCCAGCGGCGCCACAACGAGGTTGAAACTGGCAAATACCAGCAAGCTCGCGGTGACCGTGCAGGCGCGTGTCCACTTGGGTTTGGCAATGCCACACAGCAGCGTGACCGACGCCGCCATAACAGCCGCCAGTGCCCATGTCATCTCAACGCCAGAGGCGATACCGAGGTCGTGCGCAACCCACGCAATACGCCCCAATACCAGCAGCACGATGCCGATCAAGCCCATCGATGCCAAAAACCAACCGCGCGCAATGCGCTCCCAATACAGCGCGATCAACATCGCTAGCGCGGGCATGGCCGGAATGACGTAGCGCGCTGAGCGCTGGCTGGGCAGACTGAACACCATCAGCCAAACGGCCAGCCAAGTCAGCAAGATGATGGTGTGCGGCGGTAGGCTGATCGGTTGACCTAAGCGCCTTTGCTGTAGCCAAGCTGCAATTCCCGCAACGGCAAGCCCCGGCACCACCAACGCCAGCAAGCCCGCGTTCTCCACATAAGCCAAACTCATCGCCCACAGGCTGGAGCCGCCGCCATAAATCGCCTCGTGCCACCAGCCCAGTTTGTCCACCATCTTGCCCGCGTTTTCGCCCACCACGAATTCGCGCCACACGGCAGACGGGTCAGGGTCGAGTACGAACCACAGCGCGAAAAAGCCGAGGCCGATCAACACGCTGGCGAGCATGCCGAGCGACGTTTGAATCGCCACGCGCCAGTCCAGGCGTGGCGCACTGAGCAGCATGGCGCACCACAGCGCGGCAGCAGCAGGGGCGATCAATGCGAACGATTTGTAGGCGGCACCGAGGCCAAACGCCAAACCGGTCAGTATCCAAAACGCTATTAAATAAATAGCTTCTTGTGCACGTAATTCGAGAGCTGGAGGCCTATTTTTCTCAAGAAATACGGAATTTTCCAGATTCGAGGCTATTTTTCTCAAATTTAACCACAAATGTAGTAAAACTGGCAAGAACAGCCAAAACGTCTCTGGCGCGCTGGTCAAATACGGTCTGCCGTAGCGAAACGTGCAGAAAAAAGCGAGGTAGATGCAGGCGGCCATCACCCCCTTGTGCAGGCTCTGCGTGATGCCGCGTACGGTGAACGCAATGCCCGCGGTGATGAGCAGCGTGTAGATCACACTGGGCAGGCGCAGCGCAAACAATTGCCAGTTGCGACCCCAGTCGCTCGCCACCATCGCCTGCCAAAACAACAGTGGAGGCTTGGTATTGCGCATGTTGTTCAGCTCAGAGGCCAGCGGCAACCAGTGGCCCGTGGCAGCCGTCAAGCGCGCAATGTGGGCATAGACCAACTCGTCGCCGTTGGTCGGCGCGTACTGGCCGCCCAGGCCGAAAAAGTAAATGATGATGGCCAGTGCCAGCAAAGCCAGCCACCCCAGCGTGGCGGCACTGAAAGACTCGCGACCGTCGCCTACAGAGGTCATTTTTTATCGGTGGCGCGCGAGTGGGTGCCTGAACGGGTACGAAAGGTCCAGCGGTCGTTGGCCAAGAAGTTGATCACACTGGCCAACACGATGGAGATGATGTTGGCCGCCCAGTCCTGCATGTAGTGCGACAGCCAGATCGTCACCCCAAACTGGAACGCCATGCCAAACCACGAGGCCATGCAATAGCGGCCAAACTGCACGGCAAGGCGCTTGGGCAGCGGCTCCTTTGGCGCACCCATTTGAATCGCCAGCGCCGCGCGACGGTCTGCCCACGTCCACAGCCGGTTCCAGGTGAAGTTGCTTAGCGTAGCGATGAAAATGGCCAACGCCAAAGAGATGCCAAGGCGAAGTTTTTCGGGCTCGACACCGTCAAACAAATAGGTTTTGGCAAGGTACAGCACCGCGATGTTGACCACCGTACCGCTGGCTCCCACGACGCCGAATTTGAAGTATCTGAATTTTTGCAGCCATTGGGCCGCGTCAATAAGTCGCATCGATGGATTGTCGCCTGAGCGCTAAGCAGATTTGGCCAGAGCGGTCAGCGCATCCTGCAAAACCGGATCAGGCGCAATGCGTTTGAGGCACTGGTTGTCGCCATCGCAAAAGGTCTGGCGGTGGTTGTAGGCTGAAAGGCAGGGCGAGCAGGCGATGCCAGACTCGTAAGTCGACGCGCGCGGCCCCAGCGGACCATAAAGGCGGGCCGTCTCGGGGCCAAAAAAAGCGAAGGTACGAATCGGCGTGAGGCTGGCAAAGTGCCCCGGCCCGCCGTCATTGGTGATGAGCAAATCCGCTGCATGAAACAGCATCAACAGCTCGCGGATGCTGCGCGTGTAGCCGGTGAGGTTGATGCACAAGTCGCTGGCAGCGCGCGTCTTCAAATCTGTGGCGAGCGCGGCATCTTCGCTCAAGCCAATCAGCCCCACCGCGTGCCCCGCCTCGCACAGCCCGCGTGCCACACGGGCGTAGTGCTCAACCGGCCATGCGCGCTCGGGCAGCAGGCCCCCGCCCGCGTACAGGAGGGTCAACTTGCGAT